>JASLDA010000266.1 GCA_030151745.1 Chitinophagaceae bacterium
CCTTGAAGTTGTACTGGTCTACTTTCTGGAAAGCCCGTAGAAAACCGTTGTTCAGCACTTCTTCCGCCTGTTCGGGATGATCAATGTAACGGCGTACCACGGCCATCATCCGACCGTAGAATAACCGGTACATCTTTTCCTGCGCTCCCCTTTCATTGCGGGCACAGCCCGTTATTAACTCCTGGAGCTCACTGGTCTGTCCGGGAACCGTATATGCCAAGGCTAGAGACAAGTAATAAAGTCGATTAGTAACTAAAGTCCGGGAAAATAGACATACGCTCCTTCGAAGTGGTTGGGTCGGCCGGCGATGGTTTACCAAAATACAACAAAAGTTGCGATGTTCTCCTTGTAACTGCCGGTAAAATAAGCCCAACGGATCATAGCTCGAGCCGGATTCCCGCGAGAAACGCCCGCCCCGGCATTGGCCGGGATGCTATGACGTCATACTTCGTATCATACAGATTCCGGATACTTACCTGAACCTGCAGGCCTGGTTTCGCAAGCAGGCTGGCCGCCAGGATCAGGTCGGCGGTATGAAAAGCGGGTATATAGCTGCTTTCGTCGGAGGTCGTGTACCGGAGCCCAGAATAGGCATGCAGGTAGCTCAGATCGAACTGTTTCCAGCCGAGCCCCAGTCTCAGATTGCCATTCCAGGCCGGGGTGTACGGAATCTGCTTGCCTACGCTGTTGTCGTTCGGAAGCAGGCTCTTCGTAGGCGTTGCGCGGGTCCAGCAGATATTGATCCCCGCATTCCACCGGATATGCCCCTGCAGGCCCTGGAGCGAGTTGTCGGTTTCCAGGCCGCGGCTCCATACCTGGGCGAGGTTATGAGGGGTCCAGATGGCACCGCCCAGCCAGATGATCCAGTCGTCGATAAGCCGGGTGTATGCCGTCAGCTCGTGCCTGAACTCGAGCTTCCCCGCCCGGCCTTTTATAAACCGGTAGCCGGCTTCCCCGCTCCAGCCCCGCTCCGGCCGCAGCCGGGGATTCCCGCCGGGCACATAAAAACGCTCGTTCAGGGTCGGGGCCCGGTAGCTGCGCTGGATGCTTCCCCGGATTGTCCAGTATTTACCGGGCGCCCAGGAGGCATTGACGCCGGGCAGCACGAAGGCATCGGCGTCGATCTGCTCGGCCCGCAGGTTCAGCGCCAGATGCAAGCGGGCCTCGAGCGCCGTCTTGCTCCAGGCAGCCGCAATGGCGGTGCGACGCTGTTCGGCAATGGTGTCCGCTGAAGAAAGGCGGGCAAACTGCAGCGGCATGAAGACCAGCAGGCGCCCCCAGCGTCCAAGGCCGCGCTCGGTGCCGGCCTCGGCTACCAATTGCTGCGTGCCGATATCGGTATTGATCTGCGACGACGGCATTTGGTAACGGAATCCGTCCTTAAGCCAGGCGGTCTTTACGTAATGCCGCCATATGCGGCCCTGGTGGGTGTATTGAACCAGGTAGCGGCCCGATGCATCTTCCTGCCGCTTATCCGAAAAGCGCTCGAAAAGCGCCCTGGGTATTTCCCGCTTGTCGTCCTGCAGCCAGACGTGCAGGCGCAGCTGGTCGCGGGAGGAAAGGCGCAGCGCCAGCTCGGCCAGGCCGCCGAGCCCCTGCATCCGGGCGTGCTCCGTCCGGAACGGCTGGCCTTGCTCGTCCACCGCCGGGAAGTCGTTGTCGGCGCTTTGCCGGAGCAGGCGCAAGCGGAGCTCCGCGAAGCCCGAGCGCAGCTCGAGCCCGGCGCCGAACGCGGCCTGCCCGAAGCTTCCGTAGGCTGCCTGCAGCGATCCGGCGGCCTGAAAGGTGTTGCTGAACCGGGGCGCCCGGCTCTGGAGCAGCAAGGCTCCGCCTACATTGCCGCTTCCATCCATGGCGCCGTTGCCGCCGTAGCGGATGCTGACCGAATCGCTGAAAGCCACCGGCAGCAGGGAAATATCCGCAATGCCGGTTGCGGCGTTCATCAGCGGAATGCCCTCCCAGAGTACGGCGGACTGGGCGGAAGAGGCGCCCCTGAAGCTCAGGGTGGCAAGCGAGTTGACGCCGTAGCTCCGCACAAAGACCGGCGTCGCCATGGTAAGCAGCGTGGAAAGCTGCTGCAGATCGAAGCGGCGGCGCAGCCCCGAATCGATGCCGAAACCCGACTGTCCCGGCTGGAATGCCGCTTTCAGATCGGAGGACGGCAGTCCCTGGTCCCGGACCTCCACGCCGCGCAGGCTGTCGATATGCAGCTCCTGGGCAGCAGATCGTCCCGCAAGCAGGAGCAGTGTCAAGATCAACGGTCCGGCACGCATCGGTCCTCAGGTATTAATCGAAACAAAACTGCCCGGGTCCGATCGCCGTATTAAAGCTCCGCAGCAGGGAGCCGCCGCGGTCATAAACGGCCACCCGCCCCTGTTGGGTAAAGCCGATGGGATCGGCGACGTAAATTTCTTCCGTATGCGGATCTATCCCAAGCCCCCAGTAGTACTGCAGGCCGGCCGCGGGGATAAAGGGATCTGCCGGCAATGCGCCGTCGCCGATACCCATGCGGTAAACCCCGTTATAGGGGCTGCCCCCGGTATAGGAGACCTCGATGAAATAAAGGCTGTCTTTAGCGGTATTCAGCACCGGCCGGACCGGGTCGGCACTGCCGAAACGGAACTGCCTCAGCATGGTCCCCGAGGCGGGGTCGACGCGGGTAAGCCAGGACTCGACGCCTTTGTACTTATTGCCGCTCAGGACCCATAACATCCCTTCCTTGTCGGTCACCACGGCTTGCGGTGCGGCTCCCGGCAGCGGGACCGGGGCTTCCAGCCGCTTCGACTGCAGGTCATAGGGATAAAGGTACCTGCAGGCAGTATCCCAGGGACAAATCCAGAGCTTGCCGTTTGCCATCCCGATCCCCTCGGGGTTCTGGAAAGGCAGGACGATGGAATCCGTGACCTGCATCTTTTCGGCATCGATCCAGTAGGCCTTGTTGCTGTACATCGTCGTTACGATCACCTGTCCCGGCTCCGTTTCAAGCGCATAGCGGGGCTGGCTAAGCGTAAGCGATGCGGTCCGCTGCAGCGAGGAACCGTCCACGCGGATCAGCCGGTCGCTGTTGTTTACGCAGAGCAGGTAGCTTCCGGACCGGAGGCGGATCATACTCTGGAACACGTCCCCCAGCTTGCTTCCGTTCGCCGCTGCATATGCGTCCGGGACTACCCGGTTGCTGTCCGGATAATAAAGCGTCAGCGCGCCTTCGCCGCTGCCGTAACGCCCTTCGCAGACCATGAATACCCGGCGGCCCGAGCTTGGAATAGCCGGCTGCTCCGGGTCTTTCTTGCAGGACCAGAGCGGGCAGAGCAGGAGCAGGACTAGCGCCGCACGAAGGGCCTGGTGCATGAGCTGCCGTCGTTTGAAGTTAAGCGCAGGTAATAGCAGCCAGGCGCAAGCTGCGTGGTCGGGATCGCCGTGAGCTCCCGGCCGAGCGGCTGCTGCGACAGCAGCCTGCCGCCGAGATCCAGGATTTGCGCGATCGAAAAGGACGCTGTCCGGAGCCTCACGTTCAATACTTCGCCCGCGGGGACCGGGTATATGCTGAAGCCGGCGTCCTCGCCGCCATAGACGGACGATGCGCCGTTATTCAAAACACCGACGGCGTCCAGGTCGAAACCGCCGCTGGGAAAGGCTGTAGGGAAAGGATCGTTGACGGCATTCCCCTGCGCGTCGCGGCTCGCATGCGCCGACACGTCCCCGATAACATCGATGATCCGGATATGGGTTATGGCATCTATGTCCAGTCCCGGCGTGCCGGCAAGCTCCGCGAGGTCGAAAGGGGTCCCCCAGCCGCCGATGTACTTGCCGGCGAGGTTATTTAGATGCCGGGCATTGATATAGCTGAGGCCGCCGACGCTGGAGATCTGCTCGGTATCGGGGGTCAGGGAGGTCGCGGGAAACCGCACGAAGTTCCGGCCGTCCGAGCTCACCTCTACGAAAGCCAGCTCCAGGAACGCGAGCTCCGGGTCGCCCATCTTGGCAAAGCCGTTCTCGAAGACGGCAAAGTCCGGTCCGCTCACGTTCCGGATCGGCGTCGCGAAGCGCAGCACGGCGATGCCGCTGTCCCCGAGACTGACGATGTCGCCGTCTGCCGCGCCAAGGGCCGAGCTGGAATCGCCGACGCTTGCATACCCGCCGGCCGGGTCGCCGATCTGCTGCAGCCCGCGGATAATAGTGCAGCCGCTGGCCCAGGAGCTGAACTGCAGACTGCTTTTTGAGATCGCCGTCGTGCCGCTGACCAAGGCCTGGGGGGCAAACTGGGCCCGCAGGCACAGCGGCAGTACCAGCAGAAGAAGAAAGAATAGCCGTTTCATGCGCAGTTCAGCTCCTTGGGATATTGTAAAATTATTGCTTCACGAAGCGGATGGCAGACTGTCCTGCCGTGCCTTCGAGCTGGAGGATATAGACACCCGGCTGCAGGGCGGCCGTCGGGATCTTTATCTGGGTCCCCGTCGCCGGGTAGCTGGCGACCAGGCGGCCGCTCATGTCCAGTACCCGCGCGCTGAGCAGGCCCGCGTCAAGCAGGTCCACATGCAGCTCGCTCAGGGCGGGATTCGGGTAAACCCGCGCCAGCGCCGGTGTCGCAGCGACTCCCGTTGCCGGGATCACGATGCTGAGATTGTCCATGCAGAAATAGGCCGGGGTGTTCATGCCGAAGGAACCGTTGTCCGACGAGCTGAGGCTGAAGCTGAGCGAATCCACGGCCCCCAGGGAGCTCAGGTTCACCAGGCGCCAGTCGTTGACGAGATAGTCGAGCGAATTGTTGCCGAAGCGGTAGTCCGCGAGGAAAAACTCGACGCTGTCGCCCTTGAGCACGCCATTGCTCCAGGCGTAGATCGTCAGCTTGAACCAATCGCTGTCATTGCCGCTGGCCCCGCCGAACTTCTTCGCGAAGCCGTCCCCGCTGCGCATGCTGTTATAGGTATAGGTGCTGTTCGTCAGGTACACGTTTTGCGGGATGAACTGCTGGTGACTGCTCGTGCTGATCATCGTGCTGCCTCCGTATCCCGGGTTGAAAACGACGTACTTTTCGGAGTTCAGGGCGCCTTTCGCAGCCTTGGCGCTATACATATTGGCAGGCCCGTCGGTGACGCTGTCCGTCATATTGGAATAGGCGAAGCCGCCGTTCCAGAGACCGCCGAATGACGAATCGTAGTAGTACGGGAAATGCAGCATGCCGTTGTTGAACCCCTGGTCAGTGCCGGGGTTCGATTCATTCACGTAAAACGTGTCCGGCTTGGACAGCGACAGGGCTTCGAAATCAGCGGTATAGTTCTGGGCATTGGCCGCGAAGCCGAGAAGGCCTGCAGAAAGGGCAAGTAGCAGTTTGCGCATATTATTGGTTTTTCCAGTTCAGTTTGCCGGCGGCATTCCGGAAAAGTGCAGGAGCGCAAAAACGGCAGAGCTTGCCGTCCCGGGGCTTACCTGCGCCTTTATCCCGAAGGCTGCGATAAGTTTTGACGCTACGGCAGGTCTTCTGACTCGCTTCCTGGTTGCGGCGCCTTCCCATCGTGGATAGTGGCCTGTGCCGTACCGGTCTGAAGCTTACAGCATCGGGTAATGTTCAGGACTTGCACCTGATTCCCTTTTCATTCCGCCAAGGCGGAAACCGTATGCGCCGCAAAAGTAAGGGAATTATTCCTGCATGCCCGCCCCGCATGACGCTTGTTGATACGGGAAAATCCGCGCGGCCTGCTTCATGTCACCCGGAGGTATTATGCTGCATGCGGCGATCGTAAGGAAGTGACAGGAGAAACGCGCACCGCGGGGTTAATGTCACCCTGAGCCTGTCGAAGGGTGAGCGCAGTCGAAGGGCGGCATGAACCCCGCGGTGCTCCAAGGGCTTTTCCTGCCCTGGTTCGACTCCCGGTTCGCCCGAGCCCGAACCTGCGCTCACCATGAGAAGAAGCTCTCTTAACGGGCCGTCTCCTATTCACGCCCCCGCCTTACGTCGCTGCTGCATCGCTTCGTACAGCACCATGCCGGTCGCTACGGATACATTAAGCGAGTCGAAGGAGGTCGCCATCGGGATATGGATCAGGGTGTCGGCCCGCTTGATCACCTCCCTTGAAATGCCTTTGTCTTCCGCGCCCATCACAATGCAGGAAGGACCGCTGAAATCCACCTGGTCCAGGGGAATGCTTGCTTTCAGCTCGGTGCCGAGAATCTGGACGCCGTTCAGCCGGAGCACGTCCATGGCCTGCTGCACGGAGGGGCTGCGGAGCAGCAGGATTTTCCCCAGTGCGCCGGCGGAGGTCTTGATCGCCTCTTCGCCGAGCGTCGCAGCCTGCGATGTGGGCAGGATGAGCGCCTGCGCCCCGCAGCACCAGGCAGTGCGGGCGATCGCGCCGATATTCCGGACATCCGTCACGCCGTCCAGAAGCACGAACAGGGGATTGCCCCCGGCCTCGACGACATGGCTGATCCCGTCCTGCAGGTCCACGTAGTTCAGCAGTCCCGCCAGCGCGACGACTCCCTGGTGCTGGGCCTTGGTAAAGCGGTCCAGCTTCTCGGCAGGCACCAGCGAAACGGGAATCTGCCGCGCGGAAGCCTGACGCTTTATCTCTCCAAGCTCCGGTCCGCTCGCGCTGCGCAGGATGAATATCTTCTCGATCGCCGTTCCCGAGGCCAGCGCTTCGGCAACCGGGTTGCGGCCGACGATGAGGCGGAGCGGTTTGGATCGTTGCTGCATGATGCTGAGCTGAAAATAAACAGCCGGTCGAGACCGGCTGCAGTTAGATAATGTACGGAATCAATCAAGCCATGGTGGAGAACACGCGCTGAACGTCGTCGTCCTCTTCCAGGCGGGCGATGAGCTTTTCAACGTCCTCCGCCTGCTCGTCGGTGACGGCGACGGGATTTTCCGGGATCCATTCGACCTCCGAAGAAATCACCTGCAGTCCCTTTTCTTCCAGCGCTTTGGCCATGGCGCCGAAATCCTGGAATGCGCAGCGGACGATCACGTTCCCCTCGCTGTCCTCGCCCAGCTCCTCCAGACCGAAATCGATCAGCTCCAGCTCCAGCTCTTCCTGGTCGATATTCTCGTTCTTAAGCTTGAACACGCCGAGATGCTTGAAAAGGAAGGCTACGGAACCACTGTTGCCCAGCGCGCCGCCGCCCTTGTTGAAATGGCTGCGCACATTGGCTACGGTGCGGGTGGTGTTGTCGGTGGCGGTGACGACCATCAGCGCTATGCCGTGCGGAGCATAGCCTTCGTACAGCACTTCATCGTAGTTGCTGGTATCCTTGCCCAGGGCATTCTTGATCGCCGCTTCGACGCGGTCCTTGGGCATGTTATAGCTCTTCGCATTCTGCATGACGCGGCGGAGCATCGGATTGTTGTCGGGATCGGCGCCGCCTTTCTTCACGGCGATGGCGATCTCGCGGCCGACGCGGGTGAATTGCTTGGCCATGCGGTCATACCGGGCAAACATGGCGGATTTGCGGACTTCAAAAATGCGACCCATATAATATCAGTATCGTTGAATCTGGATTCGTAAAAGGTGCGCAAAAATACGGAACTATGGCCGCAGCACGAAGTTTTACCGCCATTTACGCTATTTTGACAGCTGTTTGCTTCTCTACCTTAAACCATGCAGACAAAGCCCCCGTATGAAAACGCCTTTAGTCAAGATCGACATCCTGTCAATTTATAAAAACAAGCTTGGCGACAACGTCCCCTTGCCGGCCCGGATGGCAAACTGCACACCGGATACGTACAGCGCCGTCTTCAGCATCGCCAGGGACCTGGCGAAAAAAGGCGGCAGGCTGATCCTGAGCGACCTGTTCCGGAGCTACGATATGCAGGCGCAATCCCACCAGGACTATATCTCCGGCAAGAAGAAGGCTTTCAGCCCGGCGCCGGGAGGCAGCTTCCATGAAGCGGGACGCAGCTTCGATCTCGACCTGGCATTGATCAAGGTGCCGCTTGCCGATTTCTGGAAGATCGCCGCCAAGTACGGGGTCGTACCGATCATCCCGGAGCCTAAGCCGGGCGCGTCCGAAGCCTGGCATTTCGACTGCCGGGGAAGCCATCAGCTGGTCTACGATTACTATGCGGCCGGGAAGGCGAAAAATTTCGCGCCTTATACCGCCGCCGCGGCCAGCGCCATCCTCGCGATCGACGTGGATGTCGATGCATTCGGGAACAACCAGCAGCAGGCGGCGATCCAGTCGGGCCTGATCCGCCTGGGGCAGGATATCGGCAATATCGACGGCCTGATCGGGCGCAGAACCCAGCAGGCGCTGGAAAAGCTCGGCGTTCCCTTTAAGCCCGGGGCCGTCGGCGAGATGCTGACGCAGGTGGAAAACCTCGTGCAAAAGAAGTTCCCGCAGGAGTTCAGCCTGCCGGCCGACTAAGGTCCGACCGACTCTGGAGTCGTTGCGAGGAACTCGGTACAAAGCGCCGGGTTTCATTCCCTCGGCGCGGATGGAGTTGCAAGAGGTTTGACGTCGATAGGTATAAGCTACCTCGGCACGTAGACCAGGTATTTATCCTCGAAAGCCGGCTCCTCGAAGATCTGCGAGATGGGCAGGATCCGGGGCTTGACGCCGCTTTCCTCGAATTCCCGTGCCAGGTCGCCGCCTTTCAGGCATATCAGCCCGTTCCCGTATTCTTCGCTCCTGCGGCCTACCCGCAGCAGCGGCTTGCTCCAGCCCCAGAGCGTTCCCAGCGGAGCGACGGCGCGGGAAACCGCAAAATCGAAGCGCCGGTCTTTCAACTCCTCCACCCGCGAGTGGATGGCCGTAACGTTCTTCAGCCCGATAGCCTCCGCAACTCCCTGGACGACCTTTATCTTCTTTCCGATGCTGTCGGAAAGCACGAACTCGACCTCGGGGAAGAAGATTGCCAGCGGAATGCCGGGGAAGCCCCCGCCCGTGCCGATATCCACTACCTGGGCGCCGTCGCTGAAGCTGCAGACGGCGGCAATGGCCAGGCTGTGGAGGACATGACGCTCGTACAGGCTGTCGATGTCCTTACGCGAGATCACGTTGATCTTCGCGTTCCACTCCGCGTATAGCGGCATGAGGGCATCGAACTGCTCCCTCTGCTTCGGAGAAAAATCCGAGAAATACCGGCCGATTACTTCCAGCGCTGTTTGGTTTTCCATAGAATCCAGGGGGCAAGTACGGCATTATACAGGAGCCAGCAAAAGGAAAATGCGATCCACTGGAACAGCCCCACGCCATCCCGCAGCTGACGGCCGGTCCGTAGCAGGGCGCCGAAGGTCAGGAACGGCGTGCAGGCCAGTAATACGAGTAGCAGGATCGGCGCCGGTCCGGCCAGGCCGCTGCCGGAGGACCGGGAGGCCCAGATCAGGAGCCATACCGGGGCCAGCAGGCCGAGAAATTGCAGGGCCGCGTAAAGCGTAAGCAGGATCTTGCTTTCAAGCCTGTAATACTTGCCCGTAGAGACGTGTCGACGCTTCTGAAGCAGGTATTCCTCCATCGTTCGCTTGGGCTCCGACCAGGTGGCGGCGGCCGGGTGCGCTATCACGCTCATATTTTCCCTCGTCGCGCAAAGCTGGATCAGCAGATCGTCGTCTCCCGAAGGCAGCGCCGTCCACTGCGGGGCCTTGCTCGCTTCGAAGAACAGCTCCTTGCGGTAAGCCAGGTTGCGGCCGACCGCCATATAGGGGGCTCCGCCCTTCCAGAGACAGTAGTACAGGAAAAAGGTATGCATGGTTTCCAGGCGGATGAACCAGTTGAGCCGGCTCGGGTACCTGCGGTAGCCTCCGTAGCCCGCTACGATGGACTTCCCCGCGGCAAACGGCGCCGCCATAAAATGCAGCCAGGAACCCGTAGCCGGCGAGCAGTCGGCATCGGTGCAAACGACGATCTCGTTCCTCGCGGCTTCGATGCCCAGCGACAGCGGGAATTTCTTCCCGGGGAAGTCGCGCGGCGCGCCCGGGGAAATCCGTACGACCCGCAGCTGGGGATACTGCCCCTGCAGCAGCTTCAGCACGGCGCTTGTATCGTCGGCGGACGCGTCGTCCACGACAATGACCTCGAACGCCGGCGATCCGCCGCTATCCGCATATTGCTGGTTCAAGACGGCGGGAAGATTCATGCGCAGGTTCTCCGCTTCGTCCCGGGCGCAGATGACGACGGAAAGCGGCAGCGCCGCCGGGGAAAATGGAGGCTCGTGCGGGATCCCGGGCCCGGGATCGGCATGCATTGTCATTGCATGCCGGAAAAAGCGCAGATAGAAGTAAAGCTGCAAGGCCGCCGCCAGTACGATCCCGGTCAATGCCGCCGTCACAATCATGGGGCAAAGTACGGATAAGGCCGTTCCTTTGCAGTCTGAATGCCGGCTTAAGGCGGCTCACAGCAGCATGGATTTTGTTTTAGAACGGACAGACAGCAATACTTCGGCACGGGCAGGCACCATCACAACCGCTCACGGGGAGATCCGCACGCCCATCTTTATGCCCGTGGGTACGGTGGGCAGCGTAAAGGCGGTGACGCAGCAGCAGCTTAAATCGGATATCAGGGCCCAGATCATCCTGGGCAATACCTATCACCTGTACCTGCGCCCCGGCACGGGCATCCTCGAAGCCGCAGGGGGCCTGCACAAATTCAACGGCTGGGACCGCCCCATCCTTACCGACAGCGGCGGCTACCAGGTCTTCTCGCTCTCCGGCAACCGGAAGCTGACCGAGGACGGGGCCCTGTTCCAGTCGCATATCGACGGCAGCCGGCATATGTTCACCCCGGAAGGCGTGATGGATATCCAGCGCAGCATCGGGGCCGATATCGTCATGGCATTCGACGAATGCCCGCCTTATCCCAGCGAGTACGCCTACGCGAAGAAAAGCATGGAGCTGACGCATCGCTGGCTGCAGCGCTGCGTAAAACGGCTTGCCGAAACCGAACCGAAGTATGGCTACAAACAGACCCTGTTCCCCATCGTGCAAGGCAGCACCTACCAGGATCTGCGGCAGGCGTCGTCGGAATTCATCGCGTCCGTCGGTGCCGGCGGAAACGCCATCGGCGGCCTGTCCGTCGGTGAGCCCGAGGAAATGATGTACGAGCTCAGCGCACTCTGCTGCTCGTTTCTGCCGCAGGATAAGCCCCGCTACCTGATGGGCGTCGGCACGCCCTGGAACATCCTGGAGAATATCAGCCTGGGCGTGGACATGTTCGATTGCGTGATGCCTACCCGGAACGGCCGCAACGGCATGCTCTTCACTTCCGAGGGCGTGATCAATATCCGGAACAAGAAATGGGCTGCCGACTTCAGCCCTATCGATCCGGGAATCGAGTGCGAAACGTCCAACTTTTATACAAAGGCATATCTGCGGCACCTGTTCGTAGCCGGCGAATACCTGGCCCTCGAGATCGCCTCGATCCAGAACCTGGCATTTTACCTGCACCTGGTGACCGAAGCCCGGGAACATATCCTGGCCGGGGACTTTGCCGGCTGGAAAGCGGAAACGACGGCAAGGATCAGGCAGCGGCTGTAGAATTAGTCAATTTGTCAATTAGTCAATTAGTCAATTGTAACATGTGGGCTCAGCGGCATTTGAAATGCATGCCAAATTCACACATCATTTGCCAGCAATACATCTGCCGGAGATTCACTTTCGAAAGACATCAAAGTACTTACAGCAAATGCCCTTTTTGATTTTTGCACGTCGCACTTCCCAAGCGAATTGAGTTTTGACTTTTACCTTTTGACTTTTACCTTTTGACTTTTGTTCTCTGTAGTGAGGTTTGAATTCTGAATTTTGAATTTTGCATTCTTAAGTGATAAAAAAGCTCGACTGGTATATCATCCGCAAGTTCGTCGGAACCTTTTTCTTCGTCATCCTCATCCTGGCGCTGATCGCCTGCGTGATCGACTACAG
>JASLDA010000269.1 GCA_030151745.1 Chitinophagaceae bacterium
TTGTTCATACTTGGGATTGGTTTGTAAATGGTGTTTATACTGCGGGCCAAAGATAATAGCAATCAGCACTTTTCCCCGCCAGTCGATGAACATGTCTCCAAACGTTTTGTAAATCAGGCATTCTCACTTTAATCCCAGCCTACCTTCGCGCCGTGTTCCGCCGCCTCGTACTGCTTGCCGCCTGTTTCTGTGCCCTGTTTTTGCAGTCGCGGGCCGAGGCCTACCGCTACGAGTTCAGCCCTGCATGCCGGGCCGCCTACGAGGCTTACCTGGCCCTCCGCCCCGATGAAGGGGACGCCCTGATCCGCAAGGAGCTGCTCACGCATCCGGACAATCTGCTGCCGCACTATATCGCCGACTACGGCGACTTCCTGACGCTGCTCTTCAACGGAGATCCCGAACAGCGCCGGCAGCGCGCCGCCCACGAAGCGGAACGCCTTAAGCGCCTGGAAGCGGGCCCCGACTCCGATCCCTGGAAACGCCTTGCCCTGGCCGGCATACACCTCCACTGGGCGCTGATCCGCATCCGT
The DNA here is from genome assembly GCA_030151745.1 of Chitinophagaceae bacterium. Lineage (GTDB taxonomy): Bacteria > Bacteroidota > Bacteroidia > Chitinophagales > Chitinophagaceae > UBA1952. Next base: position 531 of record JASLDA010000269.1, read on the forward strand.
TACGGGGAGCAATTCCACGCCGCGACGTCCTTTCGGCGCTCGTTCCTGCTGCTCAAGGACAATGCCGAGCGCTTCCCGCAATTCGCCCAGAACAATGTCCTGCTCGGGGCCGAGGAAGCCGTGGCAGGCACCATCCCGGACCAGTACAATTGGCTGATGAAGATCTTCGGCATGCGCGGCGACCTCCGCCGGGGCCTGGCGCGGCTCGGCGGCTTCGTCGGCGGGCAGCCGCGCTCGGCGCCGCTTTACGGCGAGGCCCAGATCTTCCATCTTTATCTCCGCTTCTATCTCGGCCACGAAAAAGCCGAAGCCTGGGAAACGGCTTCCGACGACGAGCGGTTCCCGGTCCGCAACGAGCTCCTCCACGCCTTCGTACGCGCCAACCTCGCCCTCTCCTACCGTAAGGCAGATGCCGCCGTCGCCACCCTGCGGATGGCTTTCGCCACCCCGGGCTCCGCGGATTATCCGGCATTCGACTACGAGATGGGCGTCGCGCAGCTCATGCGCCTCGACCCTTCGGCAAGCTCCTATCTGGATCGCTTCGTGAGCCGCAATACAGGCACTCTCTTTACCAAGGACGCGCTCCAGAAGACGGCCTATTCCTGGTACCTGCGCGGCAATATGACGAAGGCGAATGCCAGCCGCGCCGCCATCCGGGCGCAGGGCAGCAGCCGCACCGACGCCGACCGGCAGGCCCAGCGATTCGCCGCCGAAGGCAACTGGCCTCATCCCCTGCTGCTTACCGCACGCATGCTTATCGACGGCGGCTACTCCCAGCAGGCGCTTGCCAAGCTCCGCAGCACCTCGGTGACGGCCTTCAGCGCTATCCCGGACCAGCTGGAGTACGAATTCCGGCTCGGCCGTGCGCTCGAAGACTGCGGCGATGTCAATACCGCGCTCCAGGTCTTCAGCCGCGTGCTGCACAAAGGACGGACACGCTCAGAGCATTTTGCGGCCCGCGCGGCATTGCAGATGGGCGGCATCTACGAGCAATACCGCAACTTCGGCGAAGCCCGGAAATATTACCAGACCTGCCTCGATCTCCCTGAGCATGATTTCCAGTCGTCCATCGACCAGCAGGCAAAGGCTGGCCTGGCGCGGGTCGGAGAATAGCGCAGCATAGCTGCGCCCGCAATACGCAACCCCTTACAAATTGCCTATTACCTATTACCTATTGCCTATTGCCTATTACCTATTGCAAATTCATCCAAGCAAGGCTCCCGCCTACTGCTTCTCATCCAGCACCAGCCGGATATCTCCGATCAGCGTGTCTACGGAAGCGCGGCTAAGCCCGTCATACCATTGCCGGGTATGCCCCGTCTGATCCACGAGGATGAAATGGTTGTCATGGATGAAATCTTCGTCGATATTGGCGGTCCGCTCTCCTTCGGGAGACAGGTAATAGCTCTCGCGGGCCATATCGTACAGGCGCTGCTTGGATCCCGTCAGGAACAGCCACTGCTTCGGATCGGCATTGAACTTCTGCGAGTAGGCCTTCATCGCGGCGACCGTATCGTTGAGCGGGTCGACGGTATGCGAAAGGATCATCACGTCCGGGTTCCCGCGGTAGGCCTGGTACACCCGGGACATATTGTCATTCATCTTGGGGCAGATCCCCTTGCAGGTCGTGAAGAAATATTCGACGACGTACACCTTGCCTTCCACATCCTTGCGGGTCACGATCCCGCCGTCCTGGTTGACGAAGGTGAACGTATCCACCGTATGCCCGGGATTGCCCATCACCCCCACCGTCTTCGGCAGGTTGCGCGTGGTTTTGTAGTAATAACCCATAAATCCCGCGGAGAGCAGGATGAAAAACACGATCAGCGTAACGGTAATGGCACGGTTAGACATGGCGCCGCAAAATTACGGCCTCCTGCCCGGCTGAAGCCATTATAGAGAAACTTTAGGACGGCTGGGGCCGGCCAGGGCCTATTTTAGCTTGAAAGACGCATCCCATGTACAAGCTCCTGTCCTGCATCGCCGTCTTCCTGTTCAGCCTCCAGGCCGCGGCGCAGGAGAAATACACCGTTTCCAAAGATCCGGAGAACGGCGCCCAGGTGTTCAAGGGGCCGATCACATTCGCGGATCTCGGCTCCGAGCCGAGCTTCGGCTGGTTCGGCAAGGGCGAGACGGCCTATACGCCCGATGCTGCCACGATCGGCTATCTGCGCGAGAAGCTGCCGCAATACAGCATCGTCACGATCATGGGCACCTGGTGCGAGGATTCCCAGAATCTGGTGCCCCGGCTGGCAAAGACCTTGCAGGAAGCAAATTTCCCCCTGGCGCAGCTCCGGCTCTACGGCGTGGACCGCAGCAAGCAGACGAACGGCAACGAAGCCCAGACCTATAAGCTGCAGCTCGTCCCGACGATCATCCTGCTGAAAGACGACCGGGAAGTAGGCCGCATCGTCGAAACGGTGAAGCAAAGCATCGAGAAGGACCTGGCCGCGATCATACGCAAAGCGAATCAATAGCTTGCTGCGCCCCCGAGGCTTCTTCTATCGTGGTTCGACTCCGGTTCGCCCGAACCCGAACCTGCGCTCACCAGGAAGGAAAACAGTACCGGCAGCTTACCGAAGGACCTACCTGGAGCATGATTCGGCCATGGTTTCACGAGATATCGCGCTGCAACTGCAAACTGCGAACTCCCGGCTGCATAAGCTAATCACCGCTCCGTAATTTCGCAGCCAAATCATGGTACTTCCCGATCATCTGCGCATCGCCGATCTGAAAGCCGGCCTGCCCTCCACCATCAGCATATCGCCCGAGGCGGAATCCCGCATCAATGCCAACCGCGCCTACCTCGACGCCAAGCTGGGCGAAGGGGGCACACATTACGGCATCAACACCGGCTTCGGCTCGCTCTGCAATGTCCGCATCGCCGATGATGAGCTGGCGCAGCTCCAGGAAAACCTCGTCTGCTCCCATGCCTGCGGCATGGGCGACGAAGTGCCGGAAGAGATCGTCCGGATCATGCTGCTGCTCAAAGTCCATGGCCTGAGCCAGGGCTATTCCGGTGTGCGCCTCGTGCTGGTGGAGCGCCTGATCGAGATGTACAATCGCGGCATCCATCCCGTGGTGTACGAGCTGGGCTCTCTCGGCGCCTCGGGGGATCTCGCACCTCTGGCCCATCTCAGCCTGCCCATTCTCGGCAAGGGCTGGGTCAATTACAAAGGCGAAAAACGCCAGGCTGCGGCCGTCCTGCAGGAGCTGGGCCTGGAGCCCATGTCCTTAGGCGCCAAGGAAGGCCTGGCCCTGCTCAACGGCACGCAGTTCATGAACAGCTATGCGGTCTGGAGTCTTATCGCCGGCGGCCGGCTGAGCAACTGGTGCAATGCGATCGCCGCGCTCAGCACCGACGCTTTCGACGCGAAGGCAGAGCCTTTCCGGCAGGCCATCCAGCGTGTCCGCCCGCACCAGGGCCAGATCGACACCGCCGCAGGGATGCTGGCCTGGCTCGAAGGCTCGGAAATCCAGGGGACGCCGAAGCAGCAGGTGCAGGATCCCTACTCCTTCCGCTGCATCCCGCAAGTGCACGGGGCCACCGCCGACGTGCTGCGCATGGCGGCCGGCGTCGTCGAGATCGAGATCAACTCGGCCACCGACAATCCGCTGGTCGTAGCCGAAGAGGACGCTATCCTGAGCGGCGGCAATTTCCACGGTCAGCCCCTCGCGCTTCAGCTGGACTTCATGGCCATCGCCCTGGCCGAGCTCGCCAATATTTCCGAGCGCCGCACATATCTGCTGGTATCCGGCCAGCGGGGCCTCCCTCCGTTCCTGGCCCCGGATGCAGGTCTTAACAGCGGCTTCATGATCGCCCAGTACACGGCGGCAGCGATCGTCAGCCAGAATAAAGGCCTCTGCATGCCGGCTTCCGTCGACAGCATCGTGAGCAGCAACGGCCAGGAAGATCACGTAAGCATGGGGGCAAACGCCGCCACCAAGCTCCGGAGGGTCATCCTGAACCTGCAGCGCGTGCTCGGCATCGAGCTCCTGACCGCCGGCCAGGCCCTGGAATTCCGCCGGCCGGCAAAGACCTCGCCGCAGCTCGAGGCCATCATGCAGCGCCTCCGCGACGGCATCAGCTTCATGGACACCGACCGCGTGCTTCACGACGACCTGGTAGCCGCCGAACGGCTGCTGGACGAACCGGCTTAAGCGGCCCGGTACAGCGGTTCAGGTCCGGTCCCCGATCACGAGCCGCTCAAACTCCCCGATCATATATCCGATATCGAACTGCCGGATGAGCTCCCCTGAGTTCCGGCGGAACGCAGCTTTCCTGGCCTCGTCATGCAGCAATGCCGGGATCGCTGCCGCCATCGCTGCAACATCTCCCACCGGGGTCAGCATCCCTGCCTGCCCCTCCATCAGGATCTCCCGCACCCCGGTGGGGCAGGCCGTTCCGATGATGGTGCCGCCCAGGCTCAGCGCCTCGATCAGCACGGTGGGCAGGCCCTCGTATTTCGAGCTGAACAGGAACAGCCTGCAGCGGGCCATCCATTTGTATGGATTCGGCTGGAAGCCGGCGAAGATCACGCGCTCCCGCACGCCTTCCGAAGCCGCCAGCGCTTCCAGCTGCTCCTGATAGCCACCCTTGCCGACGATCACCAGCGGCTCCCGGATGCCGGATTCCCGGGCGGCCTGTGCATAGGCCTTGATCAAGGTCGTGAAGTCTTTCTGCGACTCCTGCAGCCGCCCTACGCTCAGCAGGAAGGGTTCCGTTTCGAAGCGGCCGAACCCCTCCAGCGGCTCGGCCGCCATCCTGCGCACCCGGTCCATATCTAGGGCATTGTAGATACGGACCAGCTTCGGCTCCAGGAAAGGATACATTGCCGCGGCTTCTTCCCTCATCTCGTCGCAGAGCATGACCACCCGGTCGTTGCGGGCGAGCCGCTTCGCCAGCACATCCAGCTTGCGCCGGTTTCCGTCCCAGTAGTTGGCCAGGCTGAAATGGCAGTATGCCACGCGCCGCTTTGCCCGGATATCGTTATGATAGGCGCCGAGCGTCATGTCGAAGTCGATAAACACATCTGCGCCCGCGGTGGCTTCCGCCAGCCTCCTGCGGATGATGCGGCGTTGCAGCGGCGGCAGGAACAGCTCCAGCAGCACTTTCTCCGCTACGGAGATCTTCGCCGTCATTTTCTTCCGCTTCGCGCGGTTGAGCCAGGGCGCCTCAAGCAGGTAAACTACCTTTATGTGCGCCGGGATCTGCGGCTTCAGCACTTCATGCGCGCCCAGGTGATGAGTGATGATCAGCGTAACCTCGTAGCGCTCTTCCGGCAGGCCCTGCAGCAGCTCCAGCAGCACTTTCTCGATTCCCCCGCTGAGCAGGAGCTGCACATGGAAAACGAGCTTTGTTCGGTTCGGAGTTTGACGAATGTTCAAAATAATAGGCAGAAGTGAAAGGTGGAAAGCAGGAATGGCGCTGCATGCGCCTGGTAGGATAACTCCTGGTCATTCGCAAATTCACGAACCCGCGAATTCACGAATCGCTCCGGTATCCCCCCGTCAGCTGATGAATTTCTTCCCCGTCTCGCGCGCATAGTCAACCTTGAACCGGATCAGCTGCAGCATCATATTCGCCTTGCTTTTGGCGAGCTCCGCGTTCGGACCGGCATACATGCTGTCGACGGTCGCGTACCACAGATTGATCCAGCGCTCGAAATGCGCCTCGTTTAAGGGCATCCGCCGGTCGATATCGATATGCTTCGCCACGGCTTGCCCCTTGTAGCCGCCGAGGCCGAAGACTACGGAGTCCCAGAATGCGTACATGACCGGCAGGTGCCGGCTCCAGTCTTCGCCGATGACGGTATCGAATACCGGTCCCAGGACCGGGTCCTGTTTTGCCTGGTCATAGAATGCATTCACGAGCCGCTCCACCGCCGCTCCGGGCTCAAGATCCGCCCTAACTTGCCGTTCCTCGTCCATCAGTTATTCACAAAAAAACAGTACACCTCCTTGGGTCCGTGCACGCCCACCACAAGCGTCTTTTCGATATCGGCCGTTCGCGACGGGCCCGTGCCGAGGTTGATCATTGAAGGTAGATTCTCCCCATACCGCTGCTGCATCAGGTGAAGCCCTGCCGCGATATCGGGCACCAGCTGCCGGGCAAACGCTATGACGATATGGACCGGGAAGAACACGGGGCTCACGCGCCCCAGTGGCTGCCGGCTGGAAAGCAGGAACGATCCCGTCCGTGCCACCAGGGCCTCGCAACCGGTAATGCAGGCATCTGCGGAATCCAGCTCCGGGGCGGCCGGCTCGATGAAATCAAGCTTCGCTTTATAGAACAGGTTGAGCAGGTAGGGTTCGGAGCATAGCAGCTGCGACCAGCCCTCCTGGTCGTTCAGGGCTGTGAGATTGTCGAAAAGCTCGTGCTCGTTGGCGCAGAATACAAACTTGCCCCCGAGACGGATGAACTCATCCGCAAACTGCTCGTCCAGAGGACGCCCGGAATCGGCGAATATGCCGGAAGCTCCGGCATGCTCCGCTTCCGGGAACGGCATAGGCAGCGTCGCCCGTTCCAGGCCGCTGCGCAGGCGGCTCAGTATCCGTTCCCTCGCCTTAGAGGAGCTTTGCGATATGCCTGAATCCAAGGTCTGCAGATTTAAGATTTAAAACTGGGGATTTAAGACCGCCGTTCTTACTGCAAAGGTACTTCCGCTGCGTTGTTATAGTTGCAAAGCTTATCATAGAGCCTGTCAAAGGCCATATGCGAGGCACATATTTCAATGCCGAACGAATAGGCGCGCGGCATTGAAATAGGTTCGCCACAGCATCTTCGACGGAACATAATCTTTAAGGCGCGCATTGCGGAAAATCCAATAAAGCGCCATGGCCCAGCGAGCCCCGAAGCTAGCAGGGCCTCCGGTACGACTCATGACGATGCCGTCCGCCGGCTCGAATGCATTCGAGCC
>JASLDA010000273.1 GCA_030151745.1 Chitinophagaceae bacterium
GTATGGTCGGGACTCGGCATTGTTCCCTTTGCTGCCCGTAACAGATCGTTACGTAGACCTCTTTTCATGTCCTGGTGAGCGCAGGTTCGGGTTGGGGCGAACCGAAGTCGAACCATGGCAGGAAAAGCCCTGGGAGCGCCGCCTGGTTCATGCCGCCCTTCGACAAGCTCAGGGTGACAGGGACGAAAAGCAGTGCATATCTCATTGTCACGTCCCGAATGATTGCGGCGGGCTGCATAAACTTCAGGATGACATTGATCGATTTCTGGAATAGGTTCTAAAGCCCCGGCCGGCGCGGAAAAAAGTTTTCCACCGGCACAATAAGGGAAAATCTGCGCGTTAGATTTACGGCACATATCGCTACCCGTCTTATGAAAGACTATCTGAGGCTCGCCGTCGTTCTGACCGCGGCCCTTTTTTTTGCCATCTCCTGCGACCGCAGGAACCGGCTCGAACTTGTCGCCCGCAACTTCGACAATGAGGTGGAGCAGCAACAGAACCTGATCTTCACCTTCAACAAGGAGCGTGTGCCCCACTCCCTGCTGCAAGGCTGGGATTCCACCGCGGTCGTCGAATTCAGCCCCGCCGTCCGCGGCGCCTTCAAATGGACTTCCTCCTCCGAACTGATGTTCTCCCCGGCCGAGGGCTTCCTGCCCGGCACCGAGTACACCGCCCGGCTGACAAACGCGCTGCTGCGCCGGGTCCCAGGGGAAAACATAAGCCTGGGCAGGGACCGCTATACGTTTCATACGGCGCCCCTGCGCGTCGCCGAGGCACGCGTCAGCTACGCCCGGGGCAGTGGGGGAGTTGTCATGGGCCAGCTCGACCTGGAATTCAACTATCCCGTCAGGTTACGCGATGCAGCCATGCGGATCAGGGCCAGCGCCAAGGGCATCGCCGTGCCGCTGACGCTGGTCAGCGGCGGCATAGGGAAAACGCTCAGCCTTCAGTTCCCGCCGCTGAATACCAGTGAGGCGGCCCAGCCCCTGCAGATCGATATTGCCCGGGGAGTGCCGATGGCGGCCGGCAAGGTCGAAAGCTCCCGGGATACCAGCCTGACCCGGGATCTGCCCTCGCGCTATACGCTCAGCGTGACCGGCGTCAGTTCCCAGCACAACGGCGCCGAAGCCAGCATCCAGCTGAACTTCAGCCAGCCGGTTTACGAAGACGGCCTGAAGAATTTCATTACCGTCGAGCCAGCCGTGCCCTTCCGGGTTGCCGCATCCAACGGCGGGATCACGATATCTTCCGACAGCATGCGCCCGGAGCAGACCTACCAGGTCACGGTCAGCAGACAGCTGGAAGGCTCGCTCGGCGGCCACATGAAGGAAGATTACAGCGAGCAGGTGGCCTTCGGCAAGCTGGCCCCGGACATCAAGTTCCAGAACAGCAAGGGCATGTATCTCAGCTCGCGCGGATTCCGCAACGTGGCGATGAATATCGTCTCCGTAAACGCGCTGAAGCTCACCGTGGTGAAAGTTTATGAGAACAACCTCCCCCAGCTGCTGCGCCGGGGCACAAGCTATAACTACGACTACGATTACGACCTGGACGAAGGCGGCTCCTTCGATTACTACAATACAGAGAATCTCGGCGATACGGTCTTCAGCGGCGATTACCAATGCAACAGGCTGCCCGGCAGAAATGCCATGCGCGTCCTGCACCTGGATTTCATAGACAAGCTCCGCGATCGTAACGGCATCTACGTGATTACGGTGGCCGATAAGGATCACTACTGGGTGCAGTCCAGCAAGATCGTCTCGCTTTCCGATATAGCGCTGATCGTGAAGCAGGAGCGCGACGCCATGTACGTCTTCGCCAACTCCATACGCGAAGCTGCGCCCCTGGCCGGGACCGAGATCAGCTTCATCTCGACGAACAACCAGCAGATGTGGCGCGGGCACACCGATAACGAGGGCATGCTGCGCTTTGCCGATATCGCCAGGCAGGCGCCCGGCTACCGGACCGGACTGATCACCGCCAGGCGCGGCGAGGAGTACAGCTTCATATGGCTGGACGGCAGCCGCGTGGAAACCTCGCGCTTCGATGTCGGCGGGCGGGAGCAGAACGCTTCGGGGCTGAATGCGATGATCTATGCCGAGCGCGATCTCTACCGCCCGGGCGAAACCGCACATGTAAGCACCGTCGTTCGCACCGAGTCCTGGGAAAATCCCGGCGAGATCCCGGTCAAGCTCCGGCTGCTGATGCCTAACGGCAAGGAATTCGGGACCATGCGCAAGATCCTGAACCAGGAAGGGAGCACCGAGACGGAATTCGCCATTCCATATACGGCAATCACCGGCATGTACACGCTGGAAGTTTACAGCGGCAACGATATCCTGCTGAATTCCTATACCGTTTCCATCGAGGATTTTATGCCCGACCGCATCAAGGCTTCCCTGCGGCTGGACAGGCAGACATACCGGCTGGGCGACTCGATCCACGCCTTCGTGCAGGCGGATAATCTATTCGGTACCCCGGCTATGAACCGTAATACCGATATCGAGATGGGGCTTTCCCAGGGCACGTTCAGCAGCGACGCTTTCCCGGAATACAGCTTTGCGATCCATTCGGAAGCCAGCCTGGAAAGCGGCTTCCACCAGAAGCGGACGGATGAGCGGGGAGCGGCAGGCGCAAGCTTCGGGATAGCGCCGGCGGCGGCTTCCGCAGGTTTCATCAATGGCCGCGTCAGCGCTACCGTGTTCGACGAGACGGGGCGCCCGGTCCACCGCTACGCCAGCTTCCGGGTGTTCACGCAGCCTGAGTTCATCGGCGTCCGCCAGCCGGACAATTATGTGTCCACCGGCTATCGCTTGCGCTTCCCGGTCGTAGTCACTGATACCGGCGGGCGGGCGCTGCAGCGGCGTCCCGTGCACGTCGCCGTTTACAAGACGGAATGGAACACCGTTATCGAGCAGAGCGGCGACCACTACCGTTATGTATCGCAGGAGGAGACCAAGCTGCTGGAGCAGCGCGACATCTATATCGATGGCTCCAACACCGTCTACAGCTATATCCCCCGCCTGAGCGGATCGTACGAGATCCGGTTTTCCTTCCCGAATTCGCCGGCTTATGTTTCCCGGCAGTTCTATGCCTGGGGCTACAATGACGGGGCCTGGAACTCGTTCGAAGTGAACAACGAAGGAAATGTCGAGATCAAGCCGGATAAAGAGCGGTACCGGCAGGGAGATCCGGTCAACCTGCTTTTCACCGCGCCTTTCGACGGGCGGATGCTGGTGACCGTCGAGCGCGACAGGATCATCAAATACTACTTCCTGCAGACGAGCAACAAGAGCGCGTCGCTGAAGATCCCCGCTTCGGAAGCGCTCGTGCCGAACGCCTATATTTCCGCGACCTTGTTCCGGCCGATGGACGGCGCCGAACTGCCGCTTACCGTCGCGCACGGCTACCGCAATATTTCGGTGGAGAATCCTGCGGACCGCATGCCGGTGAGCCTCAAAATGGCGCCTGCCTCGCGCAGTAAGACCCGGCAGCAGATCAGCCTGAAAACGGCGCCCGGCGCTTACGTTACCATCGCCGCGGTGGATGAGGGCATCCTGCAGGTCCGGAATTTCAAGACCCCCGACCCATTCGCGTATTTTTTCCAGAAGGTCGCGCTGGCGGTAGGCAGCTTCGACGTGTATCCCCTGCTCCTGCCGGAGATAAATACGACGCACATGAGTA
>JASLDA010000275.1 GCA_030151745.1 Chitinophagaceae bacterium
GTATGGTCGGGACTCGGCATTGTTCCCTTTGCTGCCCGTAACAGATCGTTACGTAGACCTCTTTTCAGGTCATGGTGAGCGCAGGTTCGGGTTGGGGCGAACCAGAGTCGAACCACGACATGAAAAGCCCCGGAGGCACTGCCTTTCGTCCATGCCGCCCTTCGACAAGCTCTGGATGACATGAACGAAAGGCAGTGCAGATTCCATTGTCACTTGCCGAATGATTGCGCAAGCCTGACGAAAAACGGGATGTCCCTGACAACAAAACTTTCACTTTCCGCGTTGAGGAAACCGCAGCTCAGCTGCATCTTCCTCCCAAACACCAATCTAAAATCTACAATCTTAAATCTAAAATCCCCACCAGCCCCTATACCCATGAAGCTTCGCCGTTTCCTGATAACGATCCTCGCTTGCGTCCCCGGCATCGCCCTTGCCGCGGAGGATACGGCGCATGTTAGCTTCCAAACCTACGGCTTCGTAAACGGCCCCGGCGACGCAGCCCGCGCGCTGGTGGCCCGGCGCTGGCATATCGGCTACCAGGCCGTCGCCGGCTGCATCGTGACCCAGGAGCTGATCGACAGCGCGAAGACGCACAATGCGCAGGCAGAAGCCATGCTGGCGCGGCGTCACGGCAAAGACTGGCGGCGGCGCTACGAGGCCGATATAGAGGCCGAGCAGAAGCGTCAGCGGATCATCACAGCGAAGCTGAACCGCAGCACCGAGATCCAGGTCCTGCGCAGCAGCCTGAAGAAAGACTACAACGCTCCCTGGTACCGCTTCGACTTCGACGAGCAGCGCAAGCTGTATACCGTGGACGTGCAGGCCTGGGATAAACAGGCCCGCAATTACAGGACCTACTATATCCTGACAGCGGGGCTCAATCACTGGGAGCTGCGTAAGATCTGAGGAGCTCCGAATCCGGCCGAATCGATCGCCTTCGAAATACGCCTTCCTTTTCCCTGCGGTTGATTCAAAGCTCGCCGGCCAGGAAACGGAGAATTTCCTGCGCCACGAATGCCGGCGTTGCGCCGGAGTATCCTGCACATACTTCGCCCAGATATTCGCCGTGCGCGGCCGGCAGTATCAGCAGCCGTGAGGTCTCCAGCAAGCCGGCGAGGTCTGCGGCGTGCTGCACCAGGATAACGTCGCGGTCGCCGTTCAGCACCAGGACCGGGGCCTTGATCTGCCGTATAAGCCCGTCCGGGATATCCCTGAAGCTTTGCATGCGCGCCACATCCCGCTCGAACATCCGCTGCAGCGCTTCCGGATCCGGATTCACGGCCAGGAACTCGTCCTTGAGCTCCTGCGGCATCTGCTCTACCCGCGCTTGCCCCAGGCTCTCGAAAAGCCCCGGCGCTATGCCGCTGCGCCGAAAAGATGCCGAGGCGGCCACGAGCCGCCGGACCTTCTGCGGATGCCGGATCGCAAGCTGCGGGGCCGTCGTCCCGCCGTTGCTGAATCCCATGACATGCGCGCTCCCGATTTGCAGCATGTCCAGCAGCGCCGCCACATCGTCGGCGTCGCTTTCGAAGCTCAGGGGCCGGTCTATATCGGCCGTCCGGCCATGGGCCTGCAATTCGACGGCGACGATCCTATGCCGTTCTGCTAGCAAGGGCAGCATTACTTTGTAGGTCGACTGAATGGTGGATCCGCCGCCATGCAGCAGTACCAGCGGCTCTCCTTCGCCGTGAAGCTCATAGTAAAGGCTCAGCCCGCCGATCTGCGCGTACTGTCCGCCCTGTTTCAGTTTCATAAGGGAAGAGTTATTCTGTAAAATTTGTGAATTTGCGAATTGGTGAATTAGGAGGACTATCCAAGCTACGTGCATTCACAAATCCACCAATTCACCAATTCACAAATTACCCAATTCCGCAAGATCCGGATTGTCTCAGCCGGGGCATAGTCCGAGCTTTGTATCGATGGAAAGCCAGTCTAGCCTGAACTACAGCCGCATCGCCGCGGCAATAGAATACCTGCGGGAACATTTCCGGGAACAGCCCTCGCTGGAAACCGTTGCCGCCGCCATACACCTGAGCCCCGCGCATTTCCAGCGTGTGTTCAGCGAATGGGCCGGCGTGAGCCCGAAGCAGTTTCTCCGGTTCCTGAGCCTGGACTTCTCCCGCACGCGGCTTCGTGAGGCAGACCGGCCTACGCTTTTCGATACGGCGCTGGAAGCCGGGCTCTCGAGCCCCAGCCGCCTGCACGAGCTGTTCATCAATATCGAAGCGATGACGCCCGCCGAGTACCGCGACGGGGGCTCGGGACTGGCGATCCTGCACAGCACGGCCGAAACCCCGTTCGGTCCGGTGCTGATCGCCTCGACGGGGAAAGGAATCTGTCACCTGGCGTTCTTCGAGGACGAAGCAGCCGCCCTGCAGGAATTGGCCCAGCGTTTCCCCAAGGCGCGTCTCGAAGCCCGGAAGACGGAGCTGCACGAACAAGCCCTGCAGTTCTTCCGCCGGGACTGGAAGCCCGACTCCGGCCTGAGGCTGCACCTGCGCGGCACGCCGTTCCAGCTGAAAGTCTGGGAAGCCCTGCTTAAGATTCCCACAGGGCAGCTGCGCAGCTACCGCGAGCTCGCCGCAACAGCCGGAAGCCCGGCGGCCTCCCGGGCCGTGGGCAGCGCCATCGGCAGCAATCCCGTGGCCTTTCTCATTCCCTGCCATCGCGTGATCCGCTCCGACGGCGGACTCGGCGGCTATATGTGGGGCGAGCCCCGGAAACAGGCCTTGATCGGCTGGGAAGCTGTGGAGAGGTTTGGGATTTCGGATTTAAGATTGTAGAGTTTAGATTGAAGATTGATGCGGTTATTTGGTGAGATAATGAGCAATCTGCTGCCCGGGGACGGCATCGTGGAGTATTACGGCGCAATCATCGATCCCCCCGCGGCAGACCGGTTTTACCGGCTGCTCATGGAGCGGATCGAGTGGCGCAATGACGAGGCGATGATCTTCGGCAAGCGTATCGTCACGAAGCGCAAGGTGGCCTGGTACGGCGACCTGCCGTTTTCCTACACCTACAGCGGCATTACGAAGACCGCCTTGCCCTGGAACCCGGAGCTGCTGGAGCTCAAAGCCCTCGCCGAGCAATACAGCGGCGCCACGTACAATTCCTGCCTGCTGAACCTGTATCACAGCGGCGAGGAGGGCATGGCATGGCACAGCGACGGGGAAAAGGACCTGCAGCGGCACGGCGCGATCGCATCGCTCAGCCTTGGCGCGGAGCGCAAATTCTGCTTCAAGCATAAACGATCCGGGGATATGCGCTGCCTCGAGCTGGAGCACGGCTCCCTGCTCGTGATGAAAGGAGAAACCCAGGACCACTGGCTGCACCGGCTGCCGCCGACAAAAAAAGTACGCTCCCCGCGGGTCAACCTGACCTTCAGAACGATCGTAAAGCGTGCGGAATAGACCGCAGATGCCGACGGGCACGCACCGGCCCGGGACCGGCCTGCTCCGGCTTTTTAAAACCGTTCACAGGGACAGTTCCTACTTTCACAGCCGGACTCCCTATTTATCGAAACATCAGGGACCCGCAGGCACACTAAGCCTCCGGGCGATCTGGTGATAAAAACGACATTATGCTGGAAATCGGACTTTGCACGTTTGCGGACCTGGGCGAGATCGGGCCGGAGCAGCGGATGGCGAACCTTCTGGAAGAGGCCCGGCTGGCCGACAGCCTGGGCCTGGACGTGTTTGCCGTAGGCGAGCACCACCGCCCGGACTATGTAGTGAGCGCACCGCCGGTGGCCCTGGCCGCCATCGCGGCCATCACGGAACGCATCCGGCTCAGCAGCGGGGTCACCGTGCTCAGCAGCGACGACCCCGTGCGCGTCTTCCAGCAATTTGCCACCGTGGACCTGATCAGCAAAGGCCGGGCGGAGATCATGGCCGGACGCGGATCATTCATCGAGAGCTTTCCTCTTTTCGGCTACGACCTAAACGACTACGACGCGCTCTTCGCCGAGAAGCTGGACATGCTCGTGGAGCTGACCAGGAACCCGGTCGTAACGCGTACCGGCAAGCTTACGCAGAGTCTCAGCAATGCCGCTATCTATCCGCGCCCGGTTCAGGATCCCCTGCCGGTCTGGGTGGCGGTGGGCGGCACGCCGCAGAGCGTGGTCCGCGCGGCGAGCTATGAGCTGCCGCTGGTGCTGGCCATTATCGGCGGTGAATGGCATCGCTTTGCACCTTTTACGAAGCTGTACCGCCAGGTGCTCACCGAGTCCGGCAAGGACGCGGCCGGCGCCCGGATCTGCATCAACCAGCATTGCTATATCGCCGAGGACTCGCAGCGGGCCCGGGACGAGTTCTACCCCGCGCATCACGGGGTATTCAGCCGCATCGGCCGGGAGCGGGGCTGGCAGCCCGGCGGCAGGGCAGAGTTCGAAGCCGGCTGCCGACCCGAGGGACACCTGCTCGTAGGCAGCCCGGCAGAGGTCGTCGACAAGCTATGCAGGGAATGGGAGCTGTTCCGGAATACCCGCTTCCTGGCCCAGACCAGCATCGGCGCGCTGCCGCAGGGGAAGGCCATGAAATCCATCGAGCTTTTCGCGACCAAGGTAGTCCCCGAAGTGCGGAAGTTCGCAGAAGCGAACTCGAGAAGCTAGCGCTGCCCGGCCGGCTTTCCGTATTCCTATGCCCCGGGCTACCGCCACCAAAACCAAATGAAGAACCAGGAACTATGGACTAAAAATGCACGTTGTTCCTGAAGATCTTGATCGCGATCGCCAGCAGGATGACGCCGAAGAACTTGCGCACGACCGCGATCCCGCCCTCGCCCAGCAGCTTTTCGAGCCAGTTGACGGACTTGAGGCAGATATAGACGATCAGCAGGTTGATCAGGATACCGATGAGGATGTTGTAAGTATGGAAAGCCGCTTTCAGCGACATGACGGTGGTAAGCGTGCCGGAACCGGCAATGAGCGGGAAGGCGATGGGCACGATGTTCCCGCTGCGGCCGCCGCTGTCGCTGCGGAAGAGCTCATGCCCCAGCACCATCTCCAGCCCGATGATGAAGATTACGATGGCGCCCGCAATTGCGAAGGAACCTACGTCCAGCCCCATGACATTGAGCAGTGGCGCGCCGGCGAAGAAGAACAGCAGGATCAGGAAGCCTGAAACCAGGGTGGCCAGCCCGGCATGGATACTCCCCATCTTCTGCTTAAGCGATACCAGGACCGGAATGGAGCCTAAAATATCGATCACGGCAAACAGCGTCAGCGAGATGGTCAGGATGTCTTTCGACGATATGGCGTGAAGGTCTAACTGCGGCATGACGCGAAGATCGGGTGGGAATTTGCGAATTGGCGAATTGGTGAATTGGTCAATGAGCTTGTTGAGCCGTCATCCGGAAGATAGTATCCTGATCCGGCACCGCAATAAAGCCGGGCCACCAGGCAGGGGTAGCGGCCTGTGCCTCTCCGGCACAGGCCGCCTGCATCGCCTAGCGTTCGAGGACCTTTACCACCCCGGCGCCGTTGTAGCTGTGGAAGGCGCCGTTGTACATAGCGTCCGCCTGAACCGGCCCAAGCTGGTAGGTCCCGGGCGAAACGGCACGAACCATGTAATAGAAATCCTTCTGCTGCGCTCCGGCGGAAACGAACAGGTTGATGCGGTCGTCGCGGTAATCGATATAGTCCGGGGTAGCCTGGTTCGTGATCCATTTCAGCTCCGGTAGATCGTTCAGGCGGGTATTCTCGATCTCGAAACCGGCCGGCAGCATATCCGTGACCACGATATTGTCCACCACGCTTTTCCACTGCGACTGCAGGTTCAGCTTCACCACGATCAGATCGTTCTGCCTGAAGATGTTCGTCGTCACCGGCTTGCCATTCCGGTCGTAGTAGCTGCGGCGGACCTTCAGGAAGGCATCCTCTTCCTTGTAGGTGCCGTTGGCGGACAGACCCTGCGCTTCCCAGAAATAGTACATCTGCCCGCTGCCCTGCACATTCAGCTGCAGTGGCACATTGAGCAGGTTCTTCAGGCCCAGCTTCGAGGCCTCGCCATTGCTGCTGGCAAGCCTGCGGCCGTTCGCGCTCAGCGTTGCCGTCGCATTGGTGCGGTTGGAGATGCGCGCCTGCTTGCCCAGCGCCAGCAGCCCCCAGACCTGCTCCTGGGTATTCAGGTAGGGCCGGCCCTGCATGAGCCTGGACAGGTCCCTCGTCAGCACCGCCACCTGCGGATCCGAGGGGTCCGTATCGATCAGCGCGTTCAGCGCGATGCCCATGTCCCGGACATAGGAGTAGAATGAGCCGCCGAAAGCCGTGGACGCGACCTCGCCTTCAAAGGCGGCCGGGGTCACCTGCTTCGCGGCCTGGGGCTGGCCGGACAGGCTGTAAGCCGCGCCAAGCAGGTAACGCGAATCGATCGCAAGCTGCTTAAGGTTTCCCTTGTAGTAGTTCATCGTCGCCTGCTGCGGCTCTCCGGCAAGAGCCAGCACGTACAGGGAGTATATACTGCTCTTTGCAGCGATCTCGCGGGAAAGGTTCTGGTTATAGTACAGCACTTCTGTCTCGCGCTTCTGCAGCTTTGCCTTCAGGTACTGAAGAAGATGGCTGAGGGTATTGCCGTTCACCTCGAATCCCGCCTTGCGGGCTTCCAGCAGGAAATGCGCCGCAAAGACGGATCCCCAATAGCTTTCCTCCCCGGAGACGCCCGGCCAATAGCTGAGTCCGCCGCTGCTCAGCTGCATGCTCTGGAGCTTCGCGATCGCCTGCTGCACGTTATACGCCGGGTTCGGATCGGAGGCCGCGCCTCCGTTGCCCGGCAGGCTGCGCACCAGGTCGGTGTAGTACAGCTGGGGGAAGGCCGTGCTGGTAGTCTGTTCCACGCAACCGTAGGGATAGTGCACCAGGTTGCCGAGATTTTTCGAAAACGGCAGCAGGGGGCTTTTGCCGAAGCTGAGACTGCCATTGGCCGTGGAGGCTATGAAATCCGAAGGCACCTGGATCGCGGTCACCTTGCCCGCGGGTGCGGTCCCGCTGCCGGAGCGCTTCTGCAGCGAGGCCGGGGGACGCACGGCGATCTCCGTTTCATTGGTGAAGCGCTCGCCCATGGCCTGAACCGTAACCAGCACGCTGGCGGCGCCGATACTGTTGGCCGCGGCGAGCGTGAAGACGCTGCGGCCCTCGCGATTTGCCGGAAGGCTCAACTGCTGCGTGGAGCTGCCGATCACGCCGAGCGGCCCCTTCAGGGAAACCGTGACGGTCGCGGCGGCGTCCCTTGCCGTCGTGTTGCTCAGCGTCACCGGCATCAGCACTTCGTCGCGGGGGCTGAGCACGCGGGGAAGCGCCGCGGAGATCACGACCGGATCCGCCACCTTCATATGGGATTCCGCGCTCCCGAAACGACGGCCCTTGTACGCGAGGGCCATGACGCGTATATCGCCGCTGAACTGCGGAATGTCCAGCGTATAGTTCAGGTTTCCGCTGCCGTCGGCACGGAGGATGCCGCTCCAGAACGAAACGTTCTTCACCCGGTTTACGAAGAGCGGGTTCACGCGCAGCCGGCCCTCGTCCCCGCTGC
>JASLDA010000306.1 GCA_030151745.1 Chitinophagaceae bacterium
GTTCTTTATCTCGTCGCTCTCAGGCAGCGGCACAGGAGATCTCCTGGACGCAGTCACGGAACATATACCGGCACCGGAAGTGCCGCTGGATGCTGAAGCCGGGGATCCGGACGCCGTCCCGAATTTCGCCATCATCGGGCAGCCGAACGCCGGTAAGTCCACCCTGCTCAATGCGCTGATCGGCCAGGAGCGCACCATCGTCTCCGATATCGCGGGCACCACCCGGGACACTATTCATACTCGCTATAACCTCTTCAACCGCGACTTCGTGCTGATCGACACCGCCGGGATCCGGAAGAAGAAGAACGTGCACGAGGATCTCGAATTCTACTCCGTGATCCGCGCCATCCGCGCCATGGACGAAGCCGATGTCTGCATGGTGCTGATCGATGCCGAAAAGGGCGTCACCTCGCAGGATGTCTCCATCATCGCGCTGGCAGCCAAGAAAGGCAAGGGCGTGGTGATCCTGGTGAATAAGTGGGACCTGGTAACGAAGCAGACCAATACGGCCCGGGACTACGAAAAGCAGATCAAGGAGAAGACGGCGCCTTTCACCGATATTCCCATCATCTTCATCTCCGCATCCGAGAAGCAGCGCATCTTCCAGGCCGTGGAAAAAGCGCTCGAGGTCTTCGAGAACCGCCGCCGCCGCGTGCCTACCTCGCAGCTCAACGAGATCATGCTGAAGGAAATCCAGGCCTATCCCCCGCCCCTGATGCGCGGCCACGCCGTCAGCATCAAGTATCTCAGCCAGGTCCCTACGGCAGTTCCGGCGTTTGCGTTCTATACCAATCACCCGGATGCGATCAAGGAAGGCTATCGCAATTTCCTTGAGAACAAGCTCCGCAGCTACTGGAAGTTCAGCGGCGTGCCCGTCCGCATTTTCTTCCGCAAGAAATAATCCGTGCAGCAGTGCCTCGTAAAGCCCTGTCGGCCTGAAAACGCCGGGAAAAGGCTCTCCTCTTCCCGGCGCCCTCCGAAGGAGCGTGTTTACGGAGCACAAGAAACCGTGCAGAAAACATGAAAGCAAAGACACTCAAGAAGGACAAGGTCAATATCATCACGCTGGGCTGCAGCAAGAACCTCGTGGACAGCGAGGTGCTCAGCGGGCAACTGCTGGCCAACGATATCGCCGCCGTGCACGAAAGCGCCAAGCGCGACCACAACATCGTAGTGGTGAACACCTGCGGCTTCATCGACAAAGCCAAGGAAGAAAGCGTGAATACCATCCTGGAGCAGGTATCGCTGAAACAGCGCGGCAAGCTGGACAAGGTGTTTGTGACAGGTTGCCTAAGCGAGCGCTACCGCAACGACCTGGCGCTGGAAATCCCCGAAGTAGATGCCTGGTTCGGAACGCTGGAGCTGCCGCTGATCCTGCAGCAGTTCAATGCAGACTATAAGAAAGACCTTATCGGGGAGCGCCTGCTGGGCACGCCTTCCCACTATGCCTACCTCAAGATCGCCGAAGGCTGCAACCGCACCTGCTCGTTCTGCGCCATTCCCCTGATGCGCGGCGCGCATACGAGCAAGACCATCGAAGAGATCGTCACCGAGGCCAGGGCGCTCGTGCGCCGGGGCGTGAAAGAGATCATGCTGATCGCGCAGGAGCTGACCTACTACGGCCTCGACATCTACAAGAAGCGCGCGCTCCCCGACCTGCTGAAGCACCTCAGCGATATCGAGGGCCTGCACTGGATCCGCCTGCACTACGCATACCCTTCCAAGTTCCCGCTGGAAATCCTCGACGTCATGCGCGAGCGGGAGAACATCTGCAACTACCTGGACATGCCCCTGCAGCATGCGTCTGACCCGATGCTGAAGGCTATGCACCGCAATATCACCCGCGCGGAAATGGAAGACCTCCTCGCGCAGGTCCGCGAGCGCGTCCCGGGCATTTGCCTGCGCACGACGCTGATCGCGGGCTTCCCGGGCGAAACGCGCGAGGACGTCGAATCGCTGAAGGAATTCCTGACGCAGCAACGGTTCGACCGCGTAGGCATTTTCACCTATTCCCACGAGGAGAATACCCCCGCGCATGCGCTCCAGGACAATGTGCCGGCGGACGAGAAGCAGGCACGCGCGCAGGAAGTGATGGAAGTGCAGCAGGAGATCTCCTACGAGAAGAACCAGGAAAAGATCGGCCAGACCTTCAAGGTGCTGATCGATAAAAAAGAAGCCGGCCGCTACCTGGGCCGCACCGAGTTCGACAGCGTCGAAGTGGATAACGAGGTGGTCATTCACTCGGCAAAGCCGCTGCCGATCGGCGACTTCGTAAACGTTCAGATCACGAAGGCCTACGACTACGACCTCGAAGGCGAAGTAGTTAAATAAAAGACAGTCAATTCTTTGATCAAAAGCCGGCCGGCGTCTGTACCATCCCGGTACAAACGCCGGCATGAAGATCAGTAGGTCTGATCCAAGGTTTAAGGTTGCAGATTTTAGATTGGTGGCGCCGGGGCTTCAATCTAAAATCTGCAACCTTAAATCTAAAATCCTTACAGGGCTTCCTTGAAATACGCCAGGGTCCGCTTGAGGCCCTCGGCGCGATCTACTTTCGGCTCCCAGCCCAGAATCTCGCTGGCCTTCGTGATATCCGGCTGGCGCTACTTCGGGTCGTCCTGCTGCAGCGGCTCGTACACGATCTTGCTGTTGGAGCCGGTCAGCACCTGCACTTCCTCGGCGAACTCCTGCAAGGTGATCTCCGCCGGGTTGCCTATGTTCACGGGCAGGTGATAATCGCTCAGCAGCAGGCGGTAGATACCGTCGACCAGGTCGTCGACATAGCAGAAGGAGCGCGTTTGCGAGCCATCCCCGAATACGGTGATGTCCTCGCCGCGCAGTGCCTGGCTCATGAAGGTCGGCAGCGCGCGGCCGTCGTCGAGGCGCATCCGGGGGCCATAGGTGTTGAAGATCCGTACAATGCGCGTTTCCACCCCATGAAAGTTGTGATAGGCCATGGTCATGCTTTCCATGAAGCGCTTGGCCTCGTCATATACGCCCCGCGGGCCGATGGGATTCACATTGCCCCAGTATTCTTCCTGCTGCGGATGCACCAGGGGATCGCCGTAGACTTCCGAAGTAGAGGCCACGAGGATGCGCGCATGCTTCGCCTTGGCCAGCCCCAGCAGGTTATGCGTGCCGAGCGAGCTCACCTTCAGCGTCTGGATCGGCATCCTGAGATAATCGATCGGCGACGCGGGGCTGGCGAAATGCAGGATATAGTCCAGCTCGCCGGGAACATGGACGAACCTGCTTACATCGTGATGATAGAACGAGAACTGCGGCAGCGGAAACAGATGCTCGATATTGCGGATATTCCCGGTCAGCAGGTTATCCATACCTATTACCGTATACCCTTCCTTGATGAACCGGTCGCAGAGATGGGATCCTAAAAATCCCGCCGCCCCGGTGATCAGGATGCGGCCTTTGCTGCCCGCTTGCTGTTGTTGTTCCATCGCGTGTGCTCTAGTGTATTGAAAATGTCCTTGAATCAAAGTCCGCGGCTGTGCACGATCTTCTCCGGCCGGGCTTCCATGGCGGGACGCAGCCCAGCATGTACCGTAGCGCGCCCGATGCTTTCGTAGTAAAAGCCCAGGGTCTGCATTTTTTCCAGCGTAAAGACATTGCGGCCGTCGAAGATAGCGGGATAGCGCATTGCGGTTTCCATGCGTTTGAAATCCGGGTTGCGGAACTCGCTCCACTCGGTGACCAGTGCGAGCCCGTCGACGCCCTCAAGCGCGTCATACTGGTCCGTCGCAAAGTAGATGCGGCCGCCGAAGACCGCCTTTACATTGGCCGCGGCCTCCGGATCGAAGGCCCTGATGGACGCCCCGGCGTCCAGCAGCTCCTGGATGAGCTCCAGGCTTGGAGCTTCGCGGATATCGTCCGTTTCCGGCTTGAAAGCAAGGCCCCAGATGCCGAAGGTCTTCCCGTTCAGATCGCTGCCGTAATATTCCCGGATCTTGGCGCCGAGGCGGGTCTTCTGCCGCTCGTTCACCTCCATCACCGTCTCGACGATGCGGAAGTCGTAGTCGAGCTCCCGCGCCGTGCGGGCGAGCGCCTGCACGTCTTTGGGAAAGCAGGATCCCCCGTAGCCGACGCCCGGGAACAGGAAGCGCTTGCCGATACGGGAATCGGAGCCGATGCCGATGCGGACATGATCCACGTTGGCGCCGGTCTTCTCGCAGAGATTGGCGATCTCGTTCATGAAGGAGATGCGCATGGCGAGATAGGCGTTTGCCGCGTATTTCGTCATTTCGGCGCTGCGCTCGTCCATGAAGTAGACCGGGTTTCCCTGGCGAACGAACGGCCCGTAAAGCTCCTCCATGAGCTTGCGCGCCCGGTCGGAGCCCGTTCCGATCACGACCCGGTCGGGCTTCAGAAAATCCTCCACGGCTACGCCTTCGCGCAGGAACTCGGGATTGGAAACGACGTCGAACAGGGAGGAATCGAGCTTGGCGGCGAGCACCGCGGCCACCCGCTCGGCGGTGCCGACCGGCACCGTGCTCTTGTTGACGATGACTTTATATTCCGTGATAAGGCCGCCCAGCTTGTCGGCTACGTCGAGTACAAATTGCAGATCGGCGGCGCCGTCCTTCCCGGGCGGCGTAGGCAGGGCCAGGAAAACGATCTGGGCATCTGCGATCCCCTCGGCGAGCGAGGTCGTAAAGCGCAGGCGCCCCTCACGGATATTCCGCTCCAGAAGCGTATCAAGCCCGGGCTCGTAGATCGGGGACTCGCCGGCACGGAGCCGCTCGATCTTCGACTCGTTTATATCGATGCAGACCACGTCATTGCCGGTTTCCGCAAAGCAGGTGCCGCTGACGAGCCCTACATACCCCGTTCCGATTATTGCTATTTGCATAAATGCTGCTGGTCGTAAAAGTG
The DNA here is from genome assembly GCA_030151745.1 of Chitinophagaceae bacterium. Classification (GTDB taxonomy): domain Bacteria; phylum Bacteroidota; class Bacteroidia; order Chitinophagales; family Chitinophagaceae; genus UBA1952. Next base: position 4,888 of record JASLDA010000306.1, read on the forward strand.
GGCAAAATTAACCCGAATTTGCCAAGCGTCCGTGCCGGCGAAAGCAAAGCTTCCGGGATGAATTAAACCTGCCCCGATGGCGGCAGTCTCTGTATGCACTAATCTGATACACGATGAAACGCATCTACACGGCCGCAGCGCTAGGCCTCGTCCTGGGCTCCTCCATCTTTGGCTCGTGCCGGAAAAAGGACGGCGATTCCGAAGATACCGGCTATGCCTCCGAGCAGGCTGTGCTGGAAAAGACATTCTCCGACGTGCAAAGCATCGCCGACCAGGCGGCTTCGGAAAACGGCGGCAGCTATCTCCGCACGCTCAGCCCCGGGGCCACGCTGCTCGGAAGCTGCGCGTCGATCACACACGATACTATATCCATACCCCATACCCTGACCATCGATTTCGGGCCGAAAAACTGCCTTTGCGGGGACGGGATCTACCGCCGCGGCAAGATCGTCCTGAGCTATAAGGGGCGGTACAAGGATCCCGGCTATGAGCACAGCTTCAGCTTCGATAACTACTACGTGAACGACAACGGGATTTCCGGAACCAAGTCGGTTACAATGACGTCCATCGACGCTTCCGGGAATCCTACGTACAGCATCGTGGAGAACGGCGCAATCAGCCTCGCCAACGGCAACGGCACCATCAGGATCAACAGCAGCAAGAAACGGCGCTACCTGAGCGGATACAATACCGCGGCCTGGTCTGACGACAGCTATGAAACAGAAGGCTCCGGAACGATCACGCGTGCCAACGGCAATGTATATGCCATGTCCATCACCAAACCCTTGCTGTTCGCGCTGAACTGCCGCTGGATCGAGAGCGGCACGGTGAGCCTCCGCCCCCCGAACGGCACTGTCCGCAGCCTCGACTATGGGAATGGCGACTGCGATGCGCTGGCCACGCTGACCGTCAACAACCACACCTACAATATCACGCTGCGCTGATCCGGGACAGCGGCGCTCCGGAGCCGGAAGCCTCAGGCGACTGCGGCATCAATGGCTTCCAGCAGCAGCCTGCAGCTCTGCCGGATATCCTCATCCGGGATATTGAGAGGCGGGGCGATCCGGATACAATCGGCGGCAAAAAGGAACCAGTCCGAGAATACGCCCCGCCCGATAGCCTCCCGGATTACACGCAGCACCAGCTCTGCCCCACCCCGCAGCTCTACGGCCATCATGAGCCCGCAGCTCCGGACGGCGGTTATCTCCGGATGGCTCAGCAGGGATAAGAACAGCTCCGCTTTCGGGGCCACCGCATCCATCATATTCTCAGCCAGCAATGCGTGCATGCCTGCCAGTCCTGCAGCGCAGGAAACGGGATGCCCGCCGAAGGTGGTCAGATGCCCGAGCACGGGACGGGACGCCAGCGCGCCCATGCGCTCCCGGGACGCGATGAAGGCGCCGAGCGGCATGCCGGCGCCCAGGGCCTTCCCAAGCAAGAGGATATCGGGTACGACGCCGAATTGGCTGAAGCCCCAGAGTGTGCCGGTGCGGCCGAACCCGCATTGAATCTCGTCCAGGATGAGCAGGGCGCCGGTCTCGTCGCAGCGCCTGCGCACGGCCTGCAGCCATCCCGGCCCCGGTTTCAAGACGCCTGCTTCGGCCTGCACGGTCTCCAGGACTACGCAGGCGGTCTGCTCCGTGATGGCATCGAGCAGCGCCTCGCTGTTGTATGGCCGGTGATCTATCCCCGGCATCAGCGGCCGGAAGGCATTGCGCCAGTATTCGTCTCCCATGAGCGCCAATGCGCCCGTCGTATTGCCGTGGTAGCTTTTTTCCGCGGCGACGATCCGGGGCCGGCCGCTCAGCCGTCTCGCCAGCTTGATCGCGCCTTCGGCAGCTTCCGCGCCGCTGTTGGTGAAGTAGACGCTGTCGAGGCCCGCAGGAAGATTTTCCGCCAGTAAAGCCGCGTATTCGGCCTGGGGAGTCTGGATCAGCTCGCCGTAAACCATGACGTGCAGGTATGCGTCTGCCTGGCTCCGGATGGCATCGATGACCCGGGGATGCCGGTGCCCGATATTGCATACACTGATCCCCCCGATCAGGTCTATATAGTCTTTCCCTTCGGCATCCCTCAGGCGGGAGCCCTGAGCGCTGACGATGTGAAGCCCGATCGGTGCGGGCGAGGTCGGTGCGAGGTGCTGCTGGAAAAGCTGACGGACATTCATCGGGGCAAAGCAACGACTTTCAGGGCAGGCCGCACAAAAAAGCAGGATCGCCTTTTGGGCAATCCTGCTTCCGGATCCGGGACCGGGAAACGGTCCGGGGCATATCCTAAGCGATCAGGTCAGATTACTTGGTCACAACCAGTGCAGCCGATTTCTGGCCTTCTGCACCGGCGATGCGGACGAAGTAGTAGCCGGCCTGCAGGCTGCTCAGATCGATCTTGTAGCTGTGTGTGCCGGAAAGCTGCTCACCGTTGAAGATCTGCTTGACGATCTTACCGGTAACATCGTACAGGCCAATGTTCAGCATGCTGTTCGACTTCAGATCGAATGTAACCGTCGAGAACTGCGAAGCAGGGTTCGGATATACGTTGAACAGGCTGACAGCCGATTCGAGATTGCCGACGCCGACACCTGTTTCGTTGCCGCGGAGAACGTCATAGTTCCGGTCGTTCGGATTGAACTCGGTCCACTCCGCCATCCAGTTTTCGGTGCCGAAAGCGCCTACGTACGTCGTGCGCTCGAAATAAGGATCGCTCGCCTTGTTGTTGGTGAAATCTGCACCGCTGAGCGCCATCGAGCCGGCAGCCGGCAGCATGTTGGGAGTGCCCAGGTTGAAGGGATCTACGAGGTTCAGACCGCCGTTCGCAGCGTTGTCAGCAGCGTTGATACGGTTTCCGTAAGTCGGGTTCTGCAGGAACGAGTACGGACCGGCGAAGGGATTGAAGGGGTTGCCGGTGGCGGTATCGCCCGAAGTGACGACGGGGGTGTTGTTGCGGGCGCCGTCCACTACGAAGAAGATATCGCGGGGGCCTTTGCTGTTTACGGTACCGGCGATGATATTGTTGCGGAACTGGAGCGTGCCGTTGGCGATGTTCGCAGTGGTGGAGCCGTAAGCTGCGGCAGACTGGTCCACGAGCACCCCGACCGGCCAGCCTACGAGGATGCTGTTCAGAACGCTCAGGCCTGCGCCGCGGCGGATGTGGATACCCGCGATCGTGCTGCCGGCATTGTAGTTGGTCGTGCCCGGAGTCTTCTGCGGGCCTACCAGCGTCAGGTTAGACCATACGCCGACGTTATCCTGCGTAGACACGAACGGAATGCCGCTGTAGGTGCCGCTTTGGTAAGCGTCGCACTCCATACCCTTGGAACCGCTTGCGGCATCCGCTACGTACGGTTCGCGGATAGCTACGCCGAACTGATTCTTGCCGCTGAAGTTCAGGTCATTGTCGAAGTCGTCGTCCACGCTCTTGTAAGCGACGAGGTATTTTGCATTCACGGAACCGCCGAACCACTCGAAAGCGTCGTCGCCGTTATAGGAGCACTGGATATGGTCCAGCTGCGTGCCGCTGCCTACACCGTACAGCGAAAGGGAGTTCACTTCGTTGTCCGGAGAGAAGGCGACACCGCCGAACTCGATACGTACATAGCTCATGCGACCGGAGTTGTCGGCCAGGTCGTTACCGCCGTAGAGCGAGCGCGGACCGCCTTCCACCTGGTGGTCGCCGC
>JASLDA010000308.1 GCA_030151745.1 Chitinophagaceae bacterium
GCTTCGACGCGGTCGTATTTGAGCGGGACAGGCACCGCCCCTGGATGCTGGTGGAATGCAAGGCCCCGGATGTACCGCTCACCGATGCCGCGTTGCAGCAGCTGCTGCGCTACCACGGCCAGCTGCCGCAATGCCGCTACTGGCTGATCACGAACGGACACCAGGCTTTCTGCGCAGACGCTTCCGATCCCCTGAATATCGCCTGGCTGGATGCGTTGCCGGAATATGCTGGATAGGGTGCGATAGCGTTCGCCATGCAGCGTATCGCAGGCGGGATCTCCGTTCCGGGGAGAGGTTCCCCGGAACCTTACTTATGGAATTTCGTCAGGGATAGCTCAGGGCTTGCGGATCAGCTGTTCGTATGCCGGGGAGCTGATGAGCTGCAGCGCGCGTATCACCATATCGTCGCCGCGGCTGCTTACGGAGTAGTAGCCGTTATTGCGGAACAGGATCCGCCCGATCTGGCTGCGGATCTGCAGCAGGAGGTACTGCCGGTTCGCGGGGCGCCTCAGGATATACTCGGCGTTCATGCGCTCGGCAGGCGGCAGGCGGCCGATATAGCTGCCGAGCACCTCTTCTTCACCCTTGAAGCTGCTGCTGAACGTGGCGATGTTCTTGAATGCCTTGAGCGCCGCGAAATTATGCCCGTAGTAGTCCCAGATCGCGTCCTGCAGCGGGTCCGAGATGATCATGTTGATGAGTCCGCCGCTGAGCCGCCCCGAGTCGTAGGGCACGTACACATCCGGCTTGATGCCGCCCCCGCCATGCACCAGGCGGCGGGACCGCAGCGTGAAGAAGGCGGTGGTGTCCTCGTGCCCCAGGGAATCCCGGCCCGTAAGTTCCCCGCTTTCAAAGCGCTCGTCGAAGTCCTGGGCATAGGCGTCGCGGCCTTTGTCGAAAGGGCGCTGGATGCTGCGGCCGCTGGGCGTGTAATAGCGGGCGATGGTCAGCCGCAGGGCCGCGCCGTCTTCCAGCTCGTACTGCTCCTGCACCAGGCCTTTGCCGAAGCTCCGGCGCCCGATGATTATGCCCCGGTCCCAGTCCTGCACGGCCCCGGCCAGGATTTCCGCGGCGGAGGCCGAGGACTCGTCGATCAGTATGGCCAGCCGGCCCTGCTCGAACATGCCGTCGTTCAGGGCGGTATAGTTCTGGCGCGGCTCGTGGCGCCCCTCCGTATATACGATGAGCTTCTCATCGTCCAGGAACTCGTCGGCGATGGCGGTGGCCGCCTCCAGGTAGCCGCCGGGATTGTCGCGCAGGTCCAGGATCAGAGCGGTGGCGCCGCGCTTGATCACCATGCGAAGCGCGTCGGCGAACTCATCGTAGGTCGTTGCCGAGAAGCGGTTTATCTTGATGTACGCCGTGTGAGGATCGAGCAGGATCGCCGCGTCGACGGAGGCGATGGGTACGGCGTCCCGGGTGATGCGCAGCTTGCGGACGCCCGGCCTGTCCAGGCTTTGCACCTGCAGTACGACGGCGCTGCGCTGCTGCCCGCGGAGCATGGTGATGATGCGCTCCGAGGTGACGCCGTTGCCCGCGATCAGGGTATCGCCCACGGCGATGAGCTTGTCCCCGGGTTGAATGCCGGCCTTGTCGGAAGGACCGTTCTCCACCACGGAGGTGATTTCGATCGTGTCGCGGATGATGGCGAACTCTACGCCGATGCCGAAGAAGCTGCCGGCCAGGTCCTCGTTCGCCGAAGCGACCTCGTCGGCAGGAATGTATAGCGTATGCGGATCGAGACGGGAGAGAATGCCCTTGACCGCGTTCCCGTACAGCTCGTTCGAAGCTACCGAGTCGACATAGTTCGAGTTGATCAGATCGATGATCTGCTCGAGCCGGTCGTTGCGTTCGACTACGTTGGAGATGTCGCGCTTGTTGCGCAGGGTGTCATGAAGCCGGAAACCCAGGATCATGCCTCCGGATAGGATCAGCGCAGCCGCCAGCGGAGTCCAGATTCTGAGCCGGGGCCGTCTGATTTCTTCCATATCGAATTGCTGCGCAAAGGTAGGTATAGTCCGCAAGCGGTAAATCCGGAATTGTGTCCGACGGGGCTTGAAAAGAATTCCTTAAAAGCTCGCAAAAGCAAGAATAATGCCCCCGACAGACGCTCCCCGGAACAGGTTTTTAGGCTAGGTTTGTCATAGCTCCCATGGGCATATTCGTGGCCCCGGCCACGAGGCTGCCTTATCCGCCGCGGGAACCGTAGAGCCGACCCAAAATCGTTATCATGTCTTCAATCCTGCTCGCCGATAGTGGTTCTACCAAGACGGACTGGTGCCTGCTGCGCCCCGGTGCCCGTGATGTGCATTTTCATACCTCGGGTATAAATCCGTACCTGCAGTCCCCGGCAGCTATCGGAGACATGTTGCAGTCCGAGCTGCAGTGGGATAAGGAGCGGTACAGTGCCGACGAGATCTCGTTTTACGGCGCGGGAGCCGGCAGCCTGGCCAATCAGAAGGTGATCCAGGATTCGCTGACCCGCTACTTCGGGATCAAGAAGGTCGGCATTCAGAGCGATATGATGGCCGCCGTGCATGCCCTTTGCGGCATCGAGAAAGGGGTGGTCTGCATCATCGGGACCGGCAGCAATTCCTGCTATTTCGACGGCAAGAAGATCGCGGAGCAGCAGGCGAACCTCGGCTACGTGGCGGGAGACGAAGGCAGCGGCAACTATATGGGAAAGCGCGTGCTGCAGTACTACGCCTATAAGACCTTCGACGCGGAGCTGCACGAGTCCTTCGAGATGCTGTTCGGCAACAACCTGCCGGAGATCCTGCAGCATATCTACCGGGAGCCGTTCCCCAACCGGTACCTGGCGGGGTTCACCAAGCTCCTGGCCGACAACCGGGGACACTTCATGGTAGAGAACATCATAGAAGATTGCCTGAACGATTTCTTTCACCACCATATCCTGAAATACCGGCAAAGCTGGAAGCTGCCGATCCACTTCACCGGCTCGGTAGCCTGGGCGTTCAAGGACGTGATCCGGAATCTATGCCATCAATACGAGCTGGAGCTGGGGCAGATCGTGAAGAGTCCCATGGAAGGCCTGATCCGGTACTACAAGCAGACGCTGAAAAACTGAGCCGTACCCCGGGGGCGTGCAGATTGCCGGAGAAATCAGTGCGATACGAGACGGCGAAGGCCCTGGAGTATGATTTTCTTAACTGAAAGATAGTTTGTTATAAGGGCTTCAGGCACGATCCTTCGCGACCTTTGACATACCGCAGACTGCAGATTTCCGTACGTTTAACCAGCAACATGAAAACCAAGGCCGAGATCGTCGAGAACTGGCTGCCCCGCTACACGGGACTGCCGCTGAAGGAATTCGGCAAGTACATCCTGCTTTGCAATTTCAGCAACTACATCCAGGCCTTTGCCGAAATGCACGGCGCGAAGGTGGTGGGCATAGATAAGCCCATGCAATGCGCCACGGCAGAGGGCATCACGATCATCAACTTCGGCATGGGCAGCGCTTCCGCGGCCACGATGATGGATCTGCTATCCGCGATCGATCCGAATGCCGTGCTGTTCCTCGGCAAGTGCGGGGGGCTGAAGAAGAAGAACAAGGTCGGGGACCTGATCCTGCCCATTGCCGCCATCCGCGGCGAGGGGACGAGCAACGACTATTTCCCCGCGGAGGTGCCCGCACTTCCGGCCTTCGCCCTGCAGAAGGCCATTTCGACCACGATCCGCGATTATGAGCGCGACTACTGGACGGGGACGGTCTATACGACCAACCGCCGCGTCTGGGAGCACGACGACGCTTTTAAGGAATACCTCAAGCGCATCCGGGCCATGGCCATCGATATGGAAACGGCGACGATTTTCTCCACAGGATTTTACAATCATATACCCACCGGCGCCCTGCTGCTGGTAAGCGATTCGCCTATGGTCCCCGAAGGCGTCAAGACGGAGGACAGCGACAGCAAGGTGACCAAGAACTTCGTGGACCTGCACCTGCGCATCGGCATCGACTCGCTTAAGCAGCTGATCAATAACGGCAAGACGGTACGGCACCTGCAGTTTTGAACGGAAGGAATCAGATGTACAGGACTATAAAGAACTATTCATGTCTGCGAACAGTGGAACGGGGATTGAACGGGAGATCAGTGGATCGGGAGCGACCGGTTGGGAAGCACGGAGACTAAGTGCCTTTTGCAACGTTGGGGGAACTTTGCCACCTCGCGTGAAACAGATCGAGAATTTGCCCTTTGACGAATCAACATGAGCCAGCAGCCCGTCGTTCAAATTGAAAACCTGCGCGTCGGCTTCGGCGGCCCGCAATACGCGATCGAGTCGCTCAGCCTCTCGCTGGATGCGGGCAGGACGCTGGCCATCGTGGGCGAAAGCGGGTCCGGCAAAAGCCTCACCGCCCTGGCCGTCATGGGGCTGATCCCCAAAAGCGCGCAATGGAGCGGGGAGATCCGCCTGCAAAGCGAGGGCAGCGTCTACAGCCTGGGCCCCGAAACCTCGCAGATCATCTGGCAATCGATGCGCCGCAATGTCGTGGGAATGGTTTTCCAGGAACCCATGAGCGCGCTGAACCCGCTTATGAGCGTCGGCAAGCAGCTGGCAGAGGCGGTGATAGCCCACGGGGGCGCGGATGCGAAGGCCACCGCCCTGCAATGGCTGGAAAAGGTGCAGCTGCCGGACCCCGCGCGGACCTACAGCAAGTTTCCGCATGAGCTCTCGGGGGGACAGAAGCAGCGGGTGATGATCGCCATGGCCATGTGCGGATCCCCGGCCCTGCTCATCGCGGACGAGCCTACCACTGCGCTGGATGCAACCGTGCAGCAAGAGATCATCGGGCTGATGAAGGAGCTGCAGGCCGAGGCCGGCACGGCGATGATCTTCATCACGCACGACCTGGGACTGGCTGCGGGCATTGCCGACGAGGTGCTGGTCATGCGGAACGGCAATATGGTGGAGTACAGAGCGGCTGCCGATGTGCTGGGCAACCCGCAGGCGGCGTACACCAGGGCGCTGCTGGCCTGCCGCCCGACGATCGATTCCAAAGGCCGCCGCCTGCCCGTGGTCGCCGATTTCCTGGACGGTACGGACCCGGGAGTGCCGCCGCCGCTCCCGCCGCTCAAGCCCTCCTCCCGGGTGCAGCTCAAGGTCCGCAACCTGCGGGTCTGGTTTACGACCGGCGGCGGGCTCTTCGAGGATGAGCAGCATGTGCTGCGAGCCGTGGAGGATGTGTCTTTCGACCTGCACGCGGGCGAAAGCCTGGGCCTGGTCGGCGAAAGCGGCTGCGGAAAGAGCACGGTAAGCCGGGCCCTGATGGGGCTGCAGCCGATAGAGAGCGGGCAGATGTGGTTTGAGGACACCGATCTGGCGCACCTGACGACGGGCGGCTGGCGCCGGATGCGGCGCGAGGTGCAGATGATCTTCCAGGATCCCTTCGCGTCCCTGAATCCGCGCATGACCGTCGGCGATGCCATCCGGGAGCCGCTGCGCTACCACAGGATCGTCCCCGGGAAGGAGGTCGACGCGGAAGCCGCGCGGCTGCTGCATCTGGTCGAGCTGCCGGCCAACAGCCTGGACCGCTACCCGCACCAGTTCAGCGGCGGGCAGCGGCAGCGCATTGGCATCGCGCGGGCGCTGGCCTTGCGGCCGAAGCTGCTGATCTGCGACGAAAGCGTCTCGGCCCTGGACATGAGCGTGCAGGCGCGGATCCTGAACCTGCTCAAGGAGCTGCAGCGGGAGCTGAAGCTTTCCTACTTGTTCATCTCGCACGATCTGAATGTCGTGCACTATATGGCGGACCAGGTGCTGGTGATGCAAAAGGGGCAGATCGTGGAGCGGGGGAGCGCAGCGGAGGTGCTCCTGCGCCCGCAGCATGAATACACGCAGCGGCTGGTGGCGGCGATCCCCTGAGCGATCGGAGCCGTTACCCCGGCGTGCGCTGCATTGACGGCATTATTTCCGTTACCTCTGCCGGAATAGAGGTAATTTCGCGCGGTTTTCAGGCTATACATATATACAGTTGAATATTCTTCTCGTAACCGAAACGCTGCATGCCGGCGGCGCTGAGACCTTCGTGGTCCGCCTGGCGAATGCGCTGGCCCGGAGGCACAAGGTATGGCTGCTCAATATCCACCCGGAGCTCTCGCGGCCGGAGCTGGTGGCCAGCCTGAGCCCGGAGGTCGGCCTGGTGCCCTTCCGGCAAAAGGCCCGGCGCCTGAAGCAGAAGCTGGACGGCCTGCTGTTCCGCATAGGGATCGACCATAGCCTGCTGCAGCAGGAGGTAAGCGCGGCCATACAGGCCCTGGTGAGCGAACACCGCATCGACGTCGTCCATACCCACCTGTTTAAGCCCGACTACTACACGGCCCGGCTAAAGGCCGGGGGACGGTCGTTCCGGCACGTATCGACCAACCACGGCGACTACCTGCTGTATGCTTCCCGGAAGCCTTCCCGGATGCTGAACTACGAGCGGAAGCTGGAACAGGCGGTCCGGTCCCTGGATCATATGGTCAGCATTTCCGACCAGCAGCTGGTCCAGTTCGAGGACTTCCGCCGGCAGTTTCATCCGGAGCTGGGGCTGCATAAGATCCTGAACGGCTACGAGGCTGCCGGGCTCCCGCCCATAGACCGGCAGCAGCTCGGCATAGCCCCCGAGGACATCGTTTTCGGCATGGTGGCCCGGGGCATTCCCGAAAAAGGCTGGGAAATCCTCGTCCGGGCCTTCCTCGCGGCCGGTCTGGAGCGGGCCCGGCTCGTACTGGTGGGGGAAGGACCTGAGACGGAGCGGCTCAAAGCGCTCCATGCCGGCGAGGAGCGGATCATTTTCACCGGCTATACCGATAATACCACGGGTTATATCCGGCTCTTCGACGTCGGCGTGCTTCCCTCGTATTACAAGGCGGAAAGCCTGCCTACGGTCGTCATAGAGTATCTCTGCGCCGGAAAGCCGGTGCTGGCCACCGATATCGGGGAGCTGCGCAATATGCTGGCCACGGAAGCCGGGCCCGAGGCCGGCCTGCTGATACCCCTGGGATCGCCGGCCGATATGGAACAGCCCCTGCAGGCCGCCCTGGAAAAGCTGTACCGCGACGCGGAGCTCCGGGAAGAGCTGGCGGCGCTGGCTCCTGCCGCGTTCCGGAAATTCAGCATGGAAGAATGCGTACGAAACTATGAGGCCGTGTATGAAAGCTGAGGACGCAGCAGGTCTTTCTCAATCAGAAGAATATGTCGCAGGCTAAGAAGATCCTTTTTCTCATTCCCAATTACGGGTTCGGCGGAGCCCAGAAAGTGCTGGCCGATCACAGCCGCCTGCTCGGCGGCCGGGCCGAAGTGCTCGAGGCGGTCTTCAACGACTGGGACGAAAAGCGGGTATATGAGACCGGGCATCCCTATCGCAGCCTGGAGGTGAGCGGCGGCGGCAACCCGCTGGCCCGTATCTCGAACTTCGTCCGGCGCGTCCGGCGGCTGCAGGCGCTGAAGCGGGAATACCGGCCCGAGGTGACCGTCAGCCACCTGGAAGGCGCCGACTATATCTCGCTGCTGAGCGGCGGGCGGGACAAGAAGATCATCGTCATCCACGGCTCCAAGCTGGGCGATCAGAATATCACGGGCCTTACAGGCACCCTGCGCCACAAGCTGCTTATGCCCTGGCTGTACAAAAAGGCGGACCGTATCATTACCGTCAGCGGTGCGATCCGGGAAGAGCTGATCCGGCACTACGGACTTGCGCCGGAGAAAATCCGGGCGCTCCCTAATTTCTTCGACTGCAAGGCGATCGCCGCCAGGGCCGCGGAGCCGGTGGGGGAGCAATGGCCGCCGGCCTTTTCCCGGGAAGGCAGCTTCAAGCTGATCACTTTCGCGAGGCTGGCGGCGCAGAAAAACCTGCAGGCGCTGTTCCCGGTCTTTTCAGCGCTTAAGGCCCGCGGCCTGGATGTGCAGCTGTACATCCTCGGCGACGGCGAGCTGCGGGAACCCCTGCTGGATGCGGCGAGAGCGGCCGGCACCGTCTGGGATGCATGGAGCGGGACCACGCCGGACGGCAGCTCCGATATCTATTTCCTGGGCTACCAGCCGGCGCCGCATGCCTTCCTGAAGCACGCGGATCTTTATCTCATGACCTCGCTCTGGGAAGGATTCCCGATGGCGCTCTGCGAGGCCATGGCCTCGCGCGTCGCGGTGATGGCCGCCGATTGCCCGACAGGCCCCAGGGAGATCCTGGACGCCGTCGACCGGCCCGGGGCGTACGGCCTCGGGACGTACGGCGGGCTGATGCCGATGATCCCGGATGCGGGCAGCCCCGCGGTCGGCGTCTGGGCGGAGGCCATTGCCGGCCTGGCCCGGGATCCGCAAGGCCTGGACGCAATGCGCAATGCGGGTCTGGCCCGGGTGCAGCACTATGACGTAAGCACGCTGGGCGAAAAATGGATCGGGGCCTACCTGGATCTGGGCTGAATGTAATACATTGAAAAATGCTAAGCAGTTTAGTGAAACGATGAAGACGTACGTAATTAACCTGGATCGCTCCAAGGACCGGATGGCCTTTATGCATAAGCAGCTTAGCCGGCTGCATATTCCCTACGAGCGTATCGCGGCGGTCGACGGGCGCAGCCTGGCGGACGAGCGGGAAATGGAGAAGGTGGCCAATATGCAGCGGGTCCGCGAATGGCCGGACCTGCTGGTGCCCAATGCCATCGGCTGCGCCTTGTCGCACTACGCCGCCTACCGGCAGGTCATGGAAGGTCCCGACGATTTCGCCCTGATTCTCGAGGACGATATTAAGCTCAGCGACGAGCTGCCCGGCCTCCTGAAGAAGATGGAAGGCAAGCTCGACCCGGGCTGCGTCTACCTGGTGTACTTCCACAATGCGGACGGCATCAGCAAGTCGTTCGTGAAGCAGGATGCGATCCTGCTGGACGGCGCGCATGGCCTGTATAAGGCCAAGACGGTATGGGGCGGGTATGCGGCGGGAGGCTATATCATCTCGAAACAGCTTGCAGCCCGGCTGGCCGGATTCGTCTTTCCCGTGTACACCACCGCCGACAGCTGGGGCGTATTCTACCGGGAAAAGGTCATCGACGGGCTGTGGGCGCTGCTGCCCCTGGAAGCCTCCTCGGCCAATTTCGTGAGCGATATCGGCTACAGGAGCAGCAGGATAAAGTCCATCCTGAAAAAGCTGCCGTTCATCAATTCCCTGAAATCCCGGATACAGGCGGGACGCAAGGAGCAGCTCCACGCCTACGAGCTGGTGCCGGGGGATACGGAGTGGACCCGCTGAGCCGCCTGCAGATCCGCGATTTTCTAAACCGCCCTAAAGCCCTTTTAATCTTGGCCCAGCGCATCCTGCAT
>JASLDA010000336.1 GCA_030151745.1 Chitinophagaceae bacterium
CCTATAAGAACTCTGCCCGTCTCGTCGGTGCCCTATATTCCCAGCCTATCCAGATCGATACGGCTAACCGTATGATCGCCAGCTACCTCGAAAGCGTCGGCTATCCCCAGGTGGATACTGCCGTACGCAGCCTTTCCTTTGATGCAGATACGCTCCGCGCTTACCTGTCCAACCCGACCATCACCACGATGCGCTTCTATGTTGGCCACCAGCTGAGCTATCTGAACGGCGGTTCCGACCGTTTTGGCAAGGATATCGGCATGCGTCCGGGCGCGCTCACCATCATTGCGGTAGGTGTAAACGACGCCGGTCAGATCGTTCGCAACTCCTCCAACGGCGTTTACGAGCATGCCATGCCCTGCCCGTACAGCTGCCCCTCCGCTGACATTGATGCCTACCTGCACTAATCCGTAAATGGCTGATTCGACCACAGTCATCTATTTGCTGGTTCTGTGCTTAGCTGCAATCGCCACCCTCTCCAGGTGGCGATTGCTTAGCAGCGCTGACCGTTGGATCCCGGTTTTAATTCTGGCAACGCTGACTCAGGAATGCATTGCCTATGTCATGAGCCGGGTATTTGGCAACAACTACCCGAGCTATCATGTCTATACGCCGATAGAGGTAGCGATAATCTGTATGTATTTCGACCGGAGCATGCGCTTCCGGTCTCCTTACGTAATAGGCGGCTCCATCGCAGGCTTTTCAGTGCTTCTCAGCGTCTTCATTACCTGGAAGCTGCAGCCCATGAATACATACAATTCCTATTTTTTACTCTATGAAGGCTGTCTTGTAATCGTTTTCTGCTTATTGTCCTTTTATAAGCTTCTTATCCGGGACGATCTTACCCCTGTTAAGATGGCTCATTTCTGGCTGACGATCTGCTTCCTTTTATACTGGAGCCTGGTCTTCGCCAATCTGGGCCTGTTCAATCTGATCCCCAGCGAGCAAAAATTTCTGCGAAGCACGTTTATCTGGGCACTATATTGCGCCAACCTATTATTTTACCTCGGCATAGTAACAGTCTTTGTTCGCTACAAAAAACTGATCCCCTCCGGTGCCTGAAAAATATCTATTTGCTGTTTACTTAGCCGGTACGATCGTGTTTACTGTGTTCGCTGTGATGATGACGGTGTTTCTGGTAATTCACAAGCAGCGCCAGAACCGCTCTAAGCTGGAACGGCAGCAACTGGAATTTGCTTACAACAGCGCCCTGCTCAAGACGAAGATCGAAATGCAGGAGCAGGCGCTGCAGTTCGTATCTCAGGAGATCCATGACAATATCGGACAGGTCCTTTCATTCAGCTGCCTGCAGCTGTCGAACCTGAAAACCCAGATGCCCGATCAGCATGCCAAGACCATGCTCGGCGAAAATCTGGACATCATCCGGCAGGCCGTCAAAGAGCTCCGCCTGCTCAGCCACAGCCTCAATACCTCCCTGATCGAAAAGCGCGACCTGGAAGACGCGATCGAAGCGGAGCTGAACCGCATCCGCGCCTTCAGCCCCATCAAATGCGACCTGGAAGTCGACGGCAACGCAACGGATCTGAACCCCGAGACCCGCCTGCTCATTTTCCGCATTATCCAGGAAGCCCTCCAGAACGTGATCAAGCACGCAGAGGCTACCTCCGTGAATATTCACATCAACTATCAACCCCACGCCCTCCAGCTCAGCATCCGGGACAACGGCAAGGGCATGGACACCCATAAAAACGGTCAGACCTACTCGCTCGGCATGGATAACATGCACCAGCGCGCCACCCTCCTCCAGGGCCGCCTGGACGTTATTTCCGACGGGAAATCCGGCACCGAAATCCTACTTAAAGTCCCGTTATAAACACGCAATATATTCCCATGGCAGTCAGGAAAACGCAGATCCGCGTAGCGCTCGCCGACGATCATACCATGTTCCGCAAGGGTATCGTCGAGCTTCTGCGGAGCTCCGGTCAGTTCGATATCGTCGCCGAAGCCGGAGACGGCGAAGAGCTCATCAACAAGATATCCAAGCTGAAAGATCCGCCGGAAGTCTGCCTGCTCGACGTAAACATGCCGGTGATGGACGGCTACAAGACCCTGGCGAAGCTCAAGGCAGACTATCCCCTGATGAAGTTCCTGACCTTGTCCATGTACGATCATGAGTTCGCCATAATCAAGATGCTGCGCACCGGCGCCAACGGCTACCTGCTCAAGGAAGACGATCCAGAAGAGCTGAAGCGCGCCATCGAATACGTGGCCGAAAACGACTTCTACCATTCGGCGCTGACCAACGAACACCTCCGCGCCATGCGCAAGGGCGGCGAAGACTACAAGCCGATCGTGCTCAACGCCAATGAGCAGACCTTCCTGGAGCTCTGCTGCAGCGACCTCGTGTACAAGGAGATCGCCGCCCAGATGGGCCTGAGCGTCCGCACCGTCGAAGGCTACCGCGACGACCTGTTCGCCAAGCTCGGCGTGAACAACCGCACCGGCCTGGTCATCTACGCGCTGCGCCACGGCATGGTCAACCTCTGATACGGCGCACAGGCGCCCTGCAGGCGGCGGACGCTCCCGGGTGTCCGCCGCTTCTTATATATGAGTGAATGAACGGTCCGGTCCACCGCTGTACCTTCGTCGAATGATCAGCCAGGCAAGTGTGCAGGAGGTTATTAACCGGGCGGATATCGTCGAGATTATCGGGCTTTCAGTGCGGCTGAAGAGGCGGGGCAGCAACTATATCGGCAACTGTCCCTTCCACAACGAAAAGACCCCTTCCTTCTCCGTCTCGCCCAGCAAAGGCTTTTTCAAATGCTTCGGCTGCGGCAAGGGCGGCAATGTCGTCAGCTTCGTGCAGGAACACGAAAAGCTGGGCTTTGCCGAGACCATCCGCTGGCTGGCCGATTATTACAAAATAGCGCTCGAAGAAACGGAGCGCAGCCCGGAACAGATCCAGCATCATGCCGTCGAGGAAAGCCTGCGCATTCTCAACGAATTTGCCGCGGGCTATTTTCATGAGACCCTCCTTCACAACGAGGAAGGCCAGGCCATCGGGCATTCCTATTTCCGGCAGCGGGGACTGAACAAAGAGACCATCGAGACCTTCCGCCTCGGGTATTGCCCGGAAGACGGCAGCAGCTTCCACCGGGCCGCAGCGGCGGCCGGCCACCAGAATCAGCTGCTGGACAAGGCCGGGCTCGTCAAGGAGCGCAACGGGCAATTTTTCGACAACTACCGCGGCCGGGTCATCTTCCCGATCCAGAGCAATACCGGGCGCGTGCTCGGCTTCGGCGCCCGCATCCTGAAAAGCAACGACCGGGCCCCGAAATACATCAACACCCCCGAGAACGAGCTCTACGTCAAGAGCCGCGTGCTCTACGGACTGTACCAGGCCCGCCAGGCCATCGGCAAGCAGGACGAGTGCTTCCTGGTGGAGGGCTACCTGGACGTGATCTCCCTGCATCAGGCCGGCATCCGCAACGTCGTGGCCAGCAGCGGCACCAGCCTGACGGAGGATCAGCTCCGCATCATCGGGCACCTGACGAAGAACCTGACCATCCTTTACGACGGCGATGCCGCAGGCATCAAGGCGGCGCTCCGGGGCCTCGACATGGCGCTCGGCCAGAGCTTCAACGTGCAGCTGGCCCTGCTCCCCGCGGGCGAAGACCCCGACAGCTTCGTGCAGGCGCACGGCAAAAGCGGCTTCGAGGAATACATCCGCACGCACAAGCGCGACGTCATCGGCTTCCGCATGGAAGTAGGCATGCGCGACGCGGGCGACGACCCGGTGAAGCGCAATAAACTGGTCAACGAGGTGGCCGAGACCATCTCGCGGATCAATAAGGCCGAGGACTTCAGCCTGCAGCAGCACTATATCCGCGAAGCCAGCCGCCTGCTTTCCGTCGAGGAAGCGGGCATGGTGAACCTGGTCAACAAATACCTGCGCGACCGGCTGGAGGCCGAGGCCAGGTTCAATAAGAAAGCCGAAGTTCCGGACGCTCCCCCACAGGAAGAGGCATACGGCCAGGAGCCCGGGCTGCCCCCGGCCAGGGCGCAGTCCACAGACGAGCACCTGGAGTGGAACCTGATCCGCCTGCTCCTGGGGCACGGCATACAGCCTTACGACGAAAGCGGAAGCGTAGCCGATCTCATCGCCCGGCGCGTCGATCCCGGACTGATCCAAAACGATGCCGCGCGGCACATGTTCGAGTGCTACTTCGATTACCGCCGCGATAAGGGGGAAGACCCCGCCCTGGCCTGGTTTGTCAGCCATATCGACCCGGACATCAGCCGCCGCACGGCCCAGATCATGTACACCCGCGACGAGGTGAGCCACAACTGGAAGGATATGTTCGATATCGACACCATCCACGGACCGGACAGCTACCTGCACGATACCGACAGCACGCTTTCATACTTCGAGCTGCGCAAGCTCAAAAAGATGCAGACGGAGCTGATGCGGCGGCTCCAGACCGAAACCGAGATGAAGCGGCTCCAGAAGCTGCAGCAGCTATATCTGCAGCTGAAGAAGGACGAGGAGGAAATCCTGCGGAAGACCGCGACGGTCATCATCCGCGGCGAAGCCTGAGGGATTGATATTTTAGATTTAAGATTGTAGATTTTAGATTGGGAATGCGCATTCTTTGTATCGACTACGGTAAAAAACGCTGCGGGCTTGCCGTCACGGACGCGCTGCATATCATTGCCAGCAGCCTCGGTATGGTGGAGACCAAGGACCTGATGAGCTACCTGCGCAGCTATATCAAGCAGGAACCCGTCGGGCGCGTGCTGATCGGCTATCCCCTCAATCTCGACGGCAGCCCTACGCATGCTACGCCGCTGGTGGATGGGTTCATGCGCGCTTTCCGCAATGCCTTTCCGGCCCTGCCGATAGAGCCTGTGGACGAACGCTACAGTTCCGCCGAAGCCAGCCGCGAGATTGCGGGGATGGGGCTGAAAAAATCGGAGCGGCAGCGCAAGGGCCTGATCGACGAGGTGGCAGCCGTGCTGCTGCTGCGCGAATGGCTGCAGTCTCATTGATCGGCCGGCACTTATCTTTGTTTTATGGTATTACCAGTGTACGCGTTCGGCCATCCGGTCCTGCGCAAAGTGTCCGCAGACATCGCTCCCGATTATCCAGGTCTCAGCCAGCTGATCGGCGATATGTGGGAAACAATGTATCACACAAATGGCGTCGGTATCGCCGCTCCGCAGATCGGCAAGGCGGTCCGCATCTTCGTGGTTGATACGATTCAGATCGTGGAAGGATTCGACGAGGAAGACAAGCAGCAGTATCCCGAGGAAAAAGGCATCAAGCAGGTTTTCATCAATGCCCATAAGGTTGCGGAAAGCGGTGAGCCCTGGGCCTATAATGAGGGATGCCTGAGCATCCCCAAGGTGCGCGAGGATGTGCAGCGGGCGGCCAGCGTGCGAATCCGCTGGCAGGACGAGAAGTTCGAGGAACACGAGGAGACCTTCTCCGGAATAACCGCGCGGGTCATTCTCCACGAATACGACCATCTCGAGGGTAAGCTTTTTATCGATTATCTCGCACCGCTCAAGAAACGCCTGCTGAAGAAGCGCCTAGAGGATATTTCCGGGGGAAAGGTGAAGGTCGATTACCGCATGGTGTTTCAGAAATAAAGCTGAAACGGCAGACATCCGTTCAAGGTGTCACCTCCGCCGGAGGTGAC
>JASLDA010000345.1 GCA_030151745.1 Chitinophagaceae bacterium
AAACAGGTTCCGGGGCCGGGACTTATAACGCTGCCAGATGTTGAACTCCTGCCAGCGTTATAAGTCCCGGCCCCGGAACCTGTTTGCCCCCCATCCGGCATCGCTCGACTACTTTATTGCGATCGCCGGGCTGCCGCTGGGCCTGATCGGCCTTATAGTGCATATCCCCCCGGTCAGCTCCGCCCGGCATATCACGGCAAGGCGGGTAAAGGAGCCCGACTTCGTCGCCCCGATATTCCTGTGCCTCTCCGTCGTATTCATGATATTATGGTACGCCCTGCTGAGCAGCTGGTTTTTGGTCGGCCGGCATTACGGATCGCTCTGGATCCCCGCCCTGCTCCTCCCGGTCTCCGGCATTTTTTGCCTTAAAGCCTGGTTTCCGGCCCTGCGCCGGGCTACGGGCCCCCTGGTACGGCGCTGGTATCGCCGGACCAATCCCAGCGCGGGGCTGGTATTCACGCTCACCAATGCCCTGCTGAACTTCGCCAACGCGGCCATCCGCTGGGAGCCCGCAGGGGAGGAGCATATTTAATTGGAGCTTTCTGGGAGTATAGTGGGTTTTGATGCAATCGGTGAAGGCGGTTGGAGATTATCGGCAACCCGGGCAAACAAATGCAGATAATTAACTGGATAAACTCTGGCTCGGATACACGTAAGAAATACAAGGACACCTTCCCGCCATGCGCGTTGCGAGAGCCTTGTGTTCGATCGAAGACGGTATGCACGAACCCATTCCGGAACTGCCGCGGCCGAAGCAATAGGCATATTCGAATATCTATAACGTCCCTTGGCTGCCTGCGACGCGCACGAATCGTACTTTTGCGCCCGTTATGACACCTACGCAGGCCATCGAGGACGTGGTCATCAAGTTCGCTGGAGACAGTGGCGATGGCATGCAGCTGACGGGTTCCCAGTTTACCAACAATACGGCCCTGATCGGCGCCGACCTTTCCACCTTCCCGGACTTTCCCGCTGAAATCCGCGCTCCGCAAGGCACCCTGCCCGGCGTAAGCGGCTTCCAGCTCCATTTCTCCTCGAACCGCATCTACACACCTGGCGACAGCTGCGATGTGCTGGTGGCTATGAACGCCGCAGCCCTGAAGGTGAACCTCAAGGCCCTGAAGCCCGGCGGCATGATCATCGCCGATACGGCGGGCTTCGATGCGAAGAACCTGCGCCTGGCCAATTACGCCGACGGCGACAATCCGCTGGAGAACGGCTCCCTGACCGGCTACGAGCTGCATAAGATCGATATTTCCAAGCTTTCCCGCGAAGCCCTGAAAGAGCTGAGCCTGGGCATGAAGGAAAAAGACCGCGCGAAGAATATGTTCGTGCTGGGCTTCCTCTACTGGCTCTACAACCGCGACATGACGAGCACCATGTCGTTCCTGAACGACAAGTTCGGCCGCAAGCCGGAGATCCTGGACGCCAACATCAAGAGCCTGCAGGCGGGCTACAACTACGGCGATACCGTAGAGGCGTTCACCACCCGCTACCAGGTGAGCAAGGCGAAGCTGGCTCCGGGCCATTACCGCAATATCACCGGCAAGACAGCCCTGGCATACGGCCTCATCGCCGCATCCCGCAAGAGCGCGCTGCCGCTGTTCCTCGGCACCTACCCGATCACTCCCGCGTCCGACATCCTCCACGAGCTGGCACGCTACAAGCACTTCGGCATCCGCACCTTCCAGGCGGAGGACGAGATCGCCGGCATCACGACGGCCATCGGCGCGGCGTATGGCGGCTCCCTGGGCGTGACAACCACCTCGGGGCCGGGCATGGCGCTCAAAGGCGAGGCCATGGGACTTGCGGTAATGTTGGAGATCCCGCTGGTGATCGTGGACGTGCAGCGCGGCGGCCCGTCCACCGGCCTGCCCACGAAGACCGAGCAGAGCGACCTTCTCCAGGCCTATTACGGGCGCAACGGCGAATGCCCCATGCCGATCGTGAGCGCATCCACGCCCAGCGACTGCTTCGCTGCGGCCTACGAGGCCGTGCGCATCGCGGTGCAGCATATGACGCCGGTGATCCTGCTGACCGACGGCTACATAGCCAACGGCGCGGAGCCCTGGAAGTTCCCGCAAAGCAAGGACCTGGAGGAAATCAAGGTGATATTCAAGCGTGGCCTCGACGACAACGAGCTGAAATACCTGCCCTACCAGCGCGATGAAAAGCTGGTGCGCCCCTGGGCCGTCCCGGGCACCAAGGGCCTCGAGCACCGCATCGGCGGCCTCGAGAAAGAAGATATCACCGGCAATGTCAGCTACGATCCGGACAACCACGAGAAAATGGTCAAGATCCGCCAGGCCAAGGTGGATATGATCGCGAACCATATCCCCGACCAGACCCTGGACAGCGGGCCCGAGAGCGGCGATATCCTGGTGCTGGGCTGGGGCTCCACCTACGGTGCCCTGAAGAGCGCGGTGCAGACCCTGCAAAGCGCCGGCAAGTCCGTGGCGCACGCGCAGCTGCGCCATATGCGGCCCTTTCCCAAGAACCTCGGGGAGATGCTGAAGCGCTACCGCAAGGTGATCGTCCCGGAGCTCAACAACGGCCAGCTGGTCAAGATCGTCCGCGACCAGTTCCTCATCGATGCGGTGCCCTACAACAAGATCAAAGGCGTGCCCTTCAGCAAGAGCGAGCTGATAAGCTTCATAGACGGGCAGCTGGAGGCATAGCTGTTTCCGGAGGAGCTCAACGCAGTATCGCGTGCAGCACGGCCAGCGAGCGCACGGTCCCCATATGATCGGTATGCCGCGCCAGGAAATCGAGGAACCATTCCAGGAGGCGCTGGCGGCTTTCCCCGTTCAGCGCTACGCTGCCCAGCTCTTCGAAATGCTGCAGCTGCATCAGCTGCGCCAGCGCTGCCGCATCCTCGGTGGTTACCCGGGTGCCTTCCTGGGGCGGATGCGCGGAGAACCCTCCTTCGGCGAGGTTCAGATAGGGCGTCGTCTCGCTGAAAGCGCCGCTTAGCTCGTACCCCAGGTAACGGCTGCATTCGAGCGCGAAATACAGGGGAAAGTTCGCCGCCGCTCCGCCCGGCGCCCGGTCCAGCGCCTGGAAATAGTCCTTGGCAAAATCGAAAAGCTCGGGCAGGGGAGCCGCTTCCGGCAGCAGGCGCAGCAGCACTTCCACCGAAAACAGGGCGACGCTGTTTTTCAGTATATCCTCGTGTACCGTCGCATAAATGATGGCGGGACTGAACTCTTTCAGCCGCTGCAGGTTCGCCCCCGGTTTCTGATACAGGGTGATATCCAGGACCATCCCCGGCTGCAGCAGTCCCGCCCGGCTGGAACGGCCCCGGCCCGAGACGCTGCGAACCCCCTGGACCATAAAGCTCTGTACCCCGAACGTACGGGTAAACTGCGCCGATATCAGGCTGGTATCACCATAGCGCGTCGCGCGCAGGACGATGGATTGAGTTGTGCTGATCATCGGAAGGAATCTAAGATTTAGATCCGGATCCAAGATTGGGCCGCCAATCCCGGATCCGCAATTCCGGCTCTTAAATCCATTCAGTGCATGAACATGAACTTGCCGGTGGTCGCGTTCATTCCGCTGCGGTCGGTGGCGAAAATGAGATAGACCCCGGTTGCCGGGCGCCCGCCGGTATAGTCCAGCCCGTTCCAGGTGGCCTCGCCGCCCGCGGCTTTCGTCCTGTAGACCAGCTGGCCCGTGATATCGGTAATCCGGACGTCCGCGTCTTCCACCAGGCCCCGGATGGCAATCGTGCCGCTGTAGCCCGACGGCACCGGGTTCGGGAATGTCTGCAGCGTGCTGTTCGTCGTCCCGCCTTCGGTGGCCGTGCCGCGATAGGACACCAGGCCCTCGTCGGTACCGATGTACACGTCGCCGGTTATGCCGTCTACAGCAATGCTCTGGATCAGGTTGGAGGGCAATGGCGAATTGTCGATCGTGAAACGCTCGACAATCTTCAGGGCGTCGGGGCTCAGCAGCCAGACCCCGTTGGTGGTGCCGATCCATTTCCGGTTGCCGCCATCTATGCACATGGCCCGTACGGACTCGCCATCGAACAGCTTGCCCGGAAACTGGTCGTACTTCACGGTACGCAGCTCGGCAGCGGCGCCGCTGGTGAACACGGCGCTGGGATTGTTGAAAATGCCGATCCCGTTGTCCGTGCCGACCCAGACCGCGCCGTCGCGATCCTTCATCAGGGAACGCACGGTATTGGAGGGCAGCCCGTTGACCTCGCGGGTAAGCTGGATATTCCGGTCGTCCGAAGGGTTGTCGGGGGTATTTCCGTCATTGTAAACGATGACTCCGCCCCCTGCAGCCGAGTAGTACCATTTCTGGTTGTAGCCGTCTATGATCAGGCCGAAGCCGAGGCGAAGGCTTCCCCGGTTGAAATTGGCTACCGGCAGGTTGGTCCAGTTCCCGGTGCTGGCGCTGCGCACGGCCAGCTCGTAATTGGTATAGATCTGCGTCGTCCATACATTGCCGGCTCCGTCGATAGCGACGCTTGTCGCCGG
>JASLDA010000505.1 GCA_030151745.1 Chitinophagaceae bacterium
GTTGATGATGGCGTCGATACAGATGGCGCTCTTGCCGGTCTGGCGGTCGCCGATCACGAGCTCGCGCTGACCGCGGCCGATGGGGATCATGGCGTCGATGGCCTTGATACCTGTCTGCATCGGCTCCTTAACGGGCTCGCGGAAGATTACGCCCGGGGCCTTGCGCTCGAGCGGCATTTCGTAGAGCTCACCGGTGATGGGGCCCTTGCCGTCGATCGGCTGACCGAGGGTGTTGACGACGCGGCCGCACATGCCCTCGCCTACCTTGATGGAGGCGATCTGGCCGGTGCGCTTTACCTTGGCGCCTTCGCGGATGTCGCTGTATTCGCCCATCATTACCACACCCACATTGTCCTCTTCGAGGTTCAGGGCGATGGCCTGGACGCCATTTTCGAATTGCACGAGCTCACCCTGACGAACGGAGGTGAGGCCGTACACGCGGGCGATACCGTCGCCTACGGTGAGTACGGTACCGACTTCCTCGAGGGAGGCGCCGGCGTCGAAGTTGGTGAGCTGCTGGCGCAGGATCGCGCTTATCTCATCTGGCTTGATGTCTGCCATATTATTGGTGATTTGCGATTGTTAGATTATACAGTCGGCCTGGAGAGGCCTGGTATTTACTTGATGTTCTGAACGTAGAGGTTCTGGGTAAATTGCTTGCGGATATCGGCGAGGTCGCGCTTGATCGAAGCGTCCACCAGCTTGTCGCCCATCTCGAGGATGAAGCCGCCGATGAGCTCCGGCTGCACCTTCGATGTCATCTCGATCTTCTGGCCCGGCAGGGCTGCAGCCACTTTGTGGCGGATGCTTTCCTTTACTTCTTCGGAAACCGGGGCGGCGGTGATGAGACGCACCTCGCTGATGTTGTTCATTACGCGGTACTGCGTCATGAACGAGGTGGCGATCTCCGGCAGCGAAGCTTCGCGGCCCTTGGAGGTCAGGAGCTTGATGAAAGACGCGGTGAGGGGGGAGATCCGGCTGCCCAGAACAGCCGTGACGATGGCGTCCTTCTTGTCGGACTTGATGATCGGGCTGCGCAGGACGCCGGCGAACTCGCGGCTGGCCTTGACAGTCTTGTCGAGCAGCTGCACGTCCTGCAGGGTCTGCTCCAGAGCGCTCTGCTCCACGGCCAGATCGATCAGGCTCTTGGCATACCGGGACGCGAGACGGGGGTTCTGCATTTGAATCTGTGAATTTGTGGATTTGCGAATTGGTGAATGACCACCGGGATCAGTCAACGTCGCTCATCTGCTATGACTGTACGAATCTGTGATTGTTTATGCAGGCTGCATTCGCAAATCCACAAATTCGCCCATTCACTAATTAAGTTTTACTTCCTGGCTCAGCAGGCTGTTGTAGGCGTTTTGGGAGGCTTCGGTGCTGAGCTGCTGGCGGAGAAGCTTCTCGGCCACTTCTACAGCGAGGACGCCGATCTGGTTCTTGACCTCGGTCAGGGCGGCCATCTTCTGCTGCTGGATCTGCTGCTGGGCGTCGGAGATCATCTTATCGGTGATCTGGCGGGTGTCTTCCTTCGCTTTGGCAACCATCTGCTCGCTCATCTGCTTCGCTTCGCGGAGCATGGCATTGCGCTCTTCGCGGGCTTCGACCATCAGCTTCTCGTTTTCGCTCTGCATCTGGGCCATTTCGGCCTTGACGCGGTCGGCAGCGGCAATGGATTCAGCGATGCCGCGCTCACGCTCGCTGAGCATACCGAGGATGGGCTTCCAGGCAAACTTGGCCAGGAGGAAGAGCACGATCAGGAACGCTACGAGCGCCCAGATGAATAGTCCGGGATTTGGGATCAGTAAGTCCATAACTGGTAGGAAATATTAGAATAAGCTTTTCGCTTTCTGCGCTATGAAATAATAAGTAGTCTTGAAGTCTGTCGTTGTCAGGCGGAGGAAGTCCTTAGAGATCTCCTGCACCTGGAGGGGGTCCATTTCACCGATCCGGAACTGGTTGTGGCCGATGCGCTCCCAACGGTATTCTCCCGATTGCCAGGGATACCAGGCGCCGACCACCTTTGCTGTGAAACCTTCCTGTCCTTCGCCATCGGTAAACGGATGCTGGGTCAGGCGGAGCGAGAAGATCAGCCGCCCCTCCGTCGACATCTGGCCTCGTACGCAGGCGTAGCAGTTCCAGGTTATCCCGAGTATCGAATCGTTTGCCATGGCAATGATCGGAGAAGGATTAAACTGCGTCCTCGGCCCTGTGCGTCGGACGCAGTTTAGGTTTCTTTCTGCGGTACTTATTACAGTACTACGGCGAGCAGGCCGGCGATTACACCGAACAGGGCAACACCTTCCACGAAGGCGGCTGTCAGGATCATGTTCGCACGGATATCGCCTGCAGCTTCCGGCTGACGAGCGATGCTTTCAACAGCGCCCTTACCGATCTGACCGATACCGAGGCCGGCGCCGATGGCAGCCAGGCCGGCGCCGAAGGCACCACCAGCCTTAGCCAGACCAGCACCGCTTTCAGCGGCTTGCAGCAGAATTGTGTTCAACAGAGACATGTTACTATGGATTTGGGTGAAAAAAACCTGAATGAGATTCGTGAATTGCCGGATTGGATTTGTGAATGCTAATCCGCTGCATCGTTCAATTCGTTGATGTTTGTCCGGAACCAGAGATCGAAATGAAAACCGATCGTCCTCCAGCGTCCAGTCCTATATAAGCTAAGTGTTTTACCTTTTGACTTTTACCTTTTGCCTTCAAAACGCTCGCCCGTTCCAGGTTCCGCATTTCGAATTCTACATTTTGAATTAAGCGATCACTTCCTGCGGTGAAACATGAAAATGCTGACCGGTAGTCTCGTTGACGATATTGCCGTTATGCGCGTGAGCATCGTCATGGTGATGAGCCTCTTCGATCACCTGGCCGATGAACACGGCGGTCAGGTTCGTAAAGATGAAGGCCTGGATAGCGGCCACCAGCAGCTCGAGCACGAACATGAAGATGGCGAAGGCCAGGGAGACGATGGAGAAACCGGCGCCGGCGATAGGGCTGGCGTTGGCGAAGATGAAGATCATGAAGATCACGCTCAGGATCACGATGTGACCGGCCAGGATGTTGGCGAAAAGACGGATGGTGAGGGCCACCGGCTTGATGA
>JASLDA010000361.1 GCA_030151745.1 Chitinophagaceae bacterium
CCCTGCTCCACCATTCGATGCCCCAGACCATACCTGTCATCGCGACGGCGGCTAGCACCAGCAAGGCATAGAATCCGGGAACATTGTGCAGGTCGTAGTTCACACGTTTGAAGGACGCCTTCCATTTGACCTTGAAGCTCTGGTCCCTTGCGGCCCTGGTCCATTTACGCGGCCACCACATTACCAGCCCGGTGACGAGGATGACCACGAATACCAGGGTCGAGTAGTTGACGATCGGCCGGCCGATCTTGGGCGGCATCCAGAGGAAGCGGTGCCCGTTCAGGATCCAGCGGAAGAACTCCGTTTCGTCCTTGTCGAACTTCTTTGCTTGCACGATCTCACCGGTGAAGGGATTGATGCGCAGCAGGGCCTTGGGCTTGCGACCCTCGCCCATCCCGACGAATGCTGCTTTCCCTACCTGGTAGCTCGCGTAGGAAACGCGCTCGCCCGGGAAGCGGCTCCGGGCGACGGCCTCAAGCTGGGAGGGTTTCAGTACGGGCTTGTTCTCCCAGGCGATCCTCGTCCGGGGCTCCAGCAGGCCGGTGATCTCTTCGTTGAAGACCCAGATGCAGCCCGTCAGGCAGACGATCATCACCACGAGCCCGGACGCGAGACCCAGCCATAGATGCAGCCAGGCGGAGATGCGATAGAAAAGGCTGCGGTTGTGCTTTTTCTTCTTCAGGTGCCCGGCGGCAGTCATAGTCGGTACGGTTTGGAAACGGGCATGGAACGCAAGAGGAGGCCGAATCTTGGCGCTGCAGTTGGGGCAGCGATCAGTTGTAGGGCCGCGGAAATAAGAAAGTGCATTACGGAGAGCGGAATCCGGGGCCATGGACGGAAGCGCGGTCATCGTCACCGTATGTGCGGAACGCAGCGGAACTTCGACGATGCAAAGGTCCTCCCGCGCCCAGGCTTGGGCTTTAATAATCAGGAAATCAGGAGATTCCGATTCAGGCCAGGCCGTGAAATGCACTCCCTTCCGCCTGGAAACCCGGCGATATGATCTGCAAGCGATTACGGCAACTACAGATCAGGAAGCTAAACATGAATATTATGTTTATGGCCGGTCTTCAACGTAATGCAGATAACGAGTCTCAGTGCCGGCCAGGCCTGCCGGATTTTAAAATCGGGAAATATCCGTCCGCGGCCAGGTAGAAGTAAAATGAACCGGGAAGAAAAGTGGTCGTCCAGCTGGCGGGCATGAAAAAGCCCGGTCGTTTCCGGCCGGGCCAATCTATAATCTTAAAGGCTGCGATCTTCAATTCCTAAACGCCCACCATCAGCGGCATGAGCAGCATCAGCTCGTCCTCGCCTTCTGTGGCCTCCGTGGGACGGAAGATCCCTGCGCGTGTCGGGGTGCTGAGATCCAGCTGCACATCGTTGCCGTCCATGTTGGTGATCATTTCGACCATCAGCTTTGCATTGAAGGCGATCTTCATGTCCTCTCCGGTATAGCTGCAGGGCAGGGTTTCCTTGCCTTCGTAGCTGAAGTCTATATCCTGGGCGCTCAGCTGCAGCGTATTGCCTTTGATATCGAGCACGACCTGGTTCGTCGTCTTGTTCGCGAAGACGCTCACCCGGCGCAGGGCGCTGATGAAGTCGGGGCGGTTCACGCTCAGGTGGTAAGGATTGTCCTGGGGGATGACCGCCTTGTAGTCCGGGAAGCGCGCGTCGATCAGGCGGCAGCTCATGCTCAGCTTGCCGGTATTGATGAAGAGGTGCGAGCTGTTGTAGGAAAGCTCCAGCGGGGTTTCGTCGGAAGGCAGGGTGCCGCGCAGCTGCTGCAGGGGCTTCTTCGGAACGACGAAGCCGTCGGCCTGGGGAGCCGCGATGTCCGTGCGGGTGAACTGCACCAGGCGGTGCGCGTCGGTGCTCACGAAGGTCATGCGCTCCGGCTGCAGCTCGAAGTACACTCCGGTCATCGCGGGGCGCAGCGTATCGTTGCTCACTGCAAACAGCGTCTTGTTGATGCTCTCGATCAGCGCTACGGAGGGGATATTGAATGTGGTCGCGTCGCCGGCAGCGGGCTCCTTCGGGAAGTCATCCGCCTTTTCGCCGCCGATGCGGTACTTACCCATGCTGGAGCTCATCTCGATGCTCAGATCCTTCTCGCTGATATTGAAAGTGATCGGCTGCTCGGGCAGGTTCTTCAGGTATTCCAGCAGGATCTTGGACGGAATGCAGATGCGGCCGTCGTCCTGTGCTTCGCCCACTTCCATCTGTACCCGCATCATTGT
This sequence comes from Chitinophagaceae bacterium, assembly GCA_030151745.1. Taxonomy (GTDB): domain Bacteria; phylum Bacteroidota; class Bacteroidia; order Chitinophagales; family Chitinophagaceae; genus UBA1952. The sequence goes on from JASLDA010000361.1 coordinate 2,238, forward strand.
TTCCAGGTCCGTCGCGGTGAGCGTAAGCGTATTGCCGCTCAGCTCGAACAGGAAGTCTTCGAGCACGGACAGTACGGTATTGGAAGAGATCACGCCTCCGATCTGCTGGAGGTTCTTGAGCAGTGATGTTGAGGTTACTATGAAGCGCATGATGGCAAAACGGGATTGAATCGCCGGTCACAAACCGGCGGCGGACAAAGATAACCTCCCCCGGCAAACGGAAGCCGGCATTATGTCAACCCCTTGACCGCCATTATATTAAATTTTCCCAGGACCTGGCAAACAGGGGCGCCGGGCCTACGGGCCCACCACTACCCTTCCTCCGGCGCTGTGCGCATTGAACTCCGGCGCGTACATGCACTGGATCGTTGCCAGGCCGTTGCTGTAATCGCCTTTCCCCGTGATGAATACCGGGTATTCCAGCACATGCTTGCCCTTAGGCAGGTAGTCGAAGAAGAAGCTGGACGACGCATCCTTCGTGCTCTCGTAATAGCCGAGCCCGTCTTTCCAGCGATAGCCGCTCAGCACGTTCACCGGCTCCATGCAGGCTGCGCGGCCGTCCTTCAGGTGCACGTATTCCATTTCACGGTCGACGGTGATCTCAAGCCGTACTACCAGCCTGTCTCCGGTCTGCAGCCGGCCATTCAGGGGTTCCAGCACCGGCCCGCGATCCGTATTCCGCTGGATGTACAAGGTCTTGCGGATCTGCAGCGGCGTGGCGGCGGCGCTGACCTTGTCGGTATTCTCAAAGTACTGCCAGTACACGGCGCCCCACGAGGGCTGCTTGTCTTGGCCTGCGTTGCTGCCGGCTCCATCGGAGATTTCCAGCTTGATCGTGCCCATCTCCGGCTTTACCTCTGCTCCCGGAATGCGGGTCTTGAAATAGCCGGTTCCCGCTTCCGTGCCTTGCTCCGTCGAGCGGATCTTTTTATCGCCCAGCGTAATGGTCACCTGCGGTTCTGCGGTCAGCCACTGGTCGCCGTGGAGGAGCAGGGCGTAGCAGGCGTCCGCTGTGGCCTTGGTCGTCGGCCAGGCCTGGGTCTGCTTTTGCTTCAGCAGCCAGCGCTTCATCCTGTCTATGCTGATCGCGTCGTTCCCGGTTTCGGTGAAGGCCTCGATCAGAAGGCTCTGCGTCTCGATCGGGGCTTCCCACCAGAACCAGCTGCGTCCCGGCTCCAGCCAGTACATGCCTGTTTCCTCTTTCTGGATCGCCGTTTCGCGCAGCGATTGCAGGATGGTCTTCGGCGTAGCCGCGTCCCCGCTGCGCTTCAGCGCGATGGCCGTAACGCCTTTGCCGTAAGGGTTCATCTCCGGCCAGTACTTCACCGATTGCCTGCGGAAGTATGCAATGGTTGCATCTTTAACTTCCACGGTCTTGTTGCCGAAGAAGGAGCGCATGTACATGTATTGGATCGCGCTGTTGCCCGGGCGCTGCTGATCCATGACCAGCTTGGATTTAAGCATCTGCTGGTATTCCGCTTCCAGGCTGCGGTCTGCATAGGCCAGGGCCTGCGCCGTGATGCGGTCCAGGCGATCGTCGCCGATACCCAGCTGTTTCAGCCTGCCGATGCCGGTCAGGATGTATTGCGTGATATAGCGGTCAGGCCGGCCTGCGCCCCTGAACCAGGGCCAGCCGCCTTCCGGCAGGAACATGTCTTCAAGCTGCTGTGCGCTCTTCGACAGGCCGCCGGCGAGCTTCGCGGTATTGAACAGCAGCGCGAGGTTGTGCTTCTGCGCGGTCTCGCTCTGCGCATCCAGTACCCAGGGAGTTTCTTCCAGCAGGGCGGATTTCAGCTCTTCGTTCTTGCTAAGCGCCGACTGCAGCGCCGCCGTGTCCGCCTTCTCCCAGCGCTCGAAAATAGCTTTCACCTTGGGCGCCCTGGAAAGGATATATGCGCCGAGTGCGTTCGCATAGTAGCGGTTGAAGGTCTGCTCCGCGCATTCATAGGGATATTCCATCAGGTAGGGCAGGGCCTGGACAGCGAGCCAGGCGGGGTTGGCCGTGTATTCTACGGTCAGCGCATGTTGCGCCAGGGTCCTGCTTTCGCCGCTGTGCTGCAGCTTGTCGAAGCTGAAGGCCTTGCTGCCCGTGCCGTTGATCCACAGCGGCAGCGTTTCGGTAACCAGGCTGCGGTTGCTCAGCACCGGCAGCATGTTCTCCTCGCCGTCGGTGAAGGCGCCGGCCTTCGCCCGGATGCGGATGATCACCGGCTCGTAGCGGCTCTCCGGCACGTTGACGGTCCAGCTTGCAGCTGCGCTGCCGCCGGCTGCCGCCTTGAACGCAACTTCGGCCTGTGTCAGCCGGAAGGGGAGCGCCAGCGGCTGCTGGGTATTCGCGTCCAGGATTTCCAGTGTGGCGGTCCCGTTCAGCTCCTTGCCGGACAGGTTCGCGATCTTGGTGGTGATGGTCATGGCATCGCCCTGGCGCAGGAAGCGCGGCAGGCCAGGCTGCACCATCAGGTCCTTCTGCGTCCTGACGGAGCCGCTGAGGATGCCTGTCCGCAGATCCTTCGTGTGCGCGAAAGCCATAAAGTTCCATTCGGTCAGGGCCTCGGGGATCGTGAACCGGATCTTCACGGAGCCGTCCGTCTCGGTATGGAGCTGGGGGAAGAAAAAGGCCGTTTCCCGGAGGTTTTTGCGCAGGGGTATTTGCGCGTCGCTGTCGGCGGATTGATTTTTCCCCTTCGTAGCGATCTCTCCTCTGGAGGCTTCCTGCTGGGAGTATATCGATCCGTCGTCCTCGCTTGCATTTGCCGA
>JASLDA010000402.1 GCA_030151745.1 Chitinophagaceae bacterium
ATATCGTCGCAAGTGTCGTACAGGCTCCGCCGTCGCTGCCCTGCCATTAGTGCTCTGTGAAGCCTAAGGTGGAATGCCTGGGAAATGAACGATTTCATTTCCCCATGTCCTGATAAAGTAAACTTTACAGAGCACTAGATCGTTTCCACCGGAGGACTGAGCAGCTGCTCAAACCCTGCAATGAAACCCGCATCCGGCCGGGCGGTGAACAGGCCGCTGCCGGTACCGGCGCGGACACCGCGGAGGAACAGGTACACTACGCCGCCGAAATGCCGCTCGTAGCTGAAGCCCGGGATCCGGCTCCGCAGGTATTTTACCGCGGCCACAGTGTAGATCAAGTACTGCAGGTGGTAGCTTTCTGCGTCCATGGCCGCTTTCAGCTGATCACGGGCGTAGTCTTCCACACTATCGCCGAGATAATTCGTCTTCCAGTCGAGAATATAGAACCGGTCCTCATGACCGAAAAACAAGTCGATCTTGCCGTTCATCATCCCCTCCGCATCCGGCAGGCTTTCCTTGAGCCGGAAGCTCGAGTCCTCTGAAGCCAGCTCCTGCAGCTGCTCCAGCCGGAACTGCGGCACCGGGAAGTCAAACTCGAACTCGGAAATGCGGTTGCGCCAGTCGACGTTCCTGAGCCGGAAGCTCCGGTCCCCGACGGTAATCGGAGCGGCGACGATCTGCTCCAGCATGCGGCGCAGCATGGGCTGATAGCTCTCCTTCCTCGCGGGCGCAAAACGCCGTACCGCCGCCTCGATGATCTGCTCCCAGCGATCCTGCTCCTGGAACGATACCCGTTCCAGGATATAGTGAACGAGCTCCCCGGTGACTTTGCCACGGCTCAGCTCAGAGAAGATAAAGCGATCGTAGTCCTCCCCACCCGCGCGGGCGCGGCCGTAGCGATGAATGAGGCCGGTGCCCGCCAGGCCGGTATAGCTCAGCCTGCGCCAATCGGGCTGCAGCAGGCGGAACGGCCCATGTACCGTCGGTCGCAGCGCATCGCGGCGTTCGGCGCTGAACCGGCCCGGTGCCGCCTGCGGTGCAGCGTCCGCGAAGCGTATCAGCTCCGGGTCGGCATCTCGCAGCTCGTCCAGGAACAATTGCAGCGTAGATGTCTTCTCCTTCGTGTTCCGGAAAATATAGCAGGCATGCACCGCCCGCGTGACCGCCACGTAGAGCAGGCGCCGGTTCTCCTGCTCCTCCTGCTCGCGATGCAGCGCTCCCTGCTCCTCCGTGATCCGGGATTTCTCGACGCCGTAGTAGCGCCCGCTCGCCGGGTCCCGGAACGAGAAGAACTCCTGGTTGCGCCGCGGCACAAAATCCAGGAAGGGAGCGATGACTACAGGATACTCGAGTCCCTTGCTGCGGTGTATGGTGACGATCTTCACGGCCTCCTCGTCGCTTTCCACGCGCTGCTCGTAAGCGTCGCCTTCTACATCCATCCCCGCTATCGCGCGCTCCAGCCAGGCCTGGGCCTCCGCATTGGACAGAGCTTTCCGGCTTTGCAGCTCATGCACGAGCTCCGTTACCTGCAGCAGATTGCTCAGCATGCGCTCCGCGCCTGGGACACGGCCCTCGCTTAAGCGTTGCTGCACCTGAAAATCCGCAAAGAAGCTCATCACGGCCGTATACAGCCCATCGCGCAGCCAGCGGTCCCGGTAGCGGGTAAAATACCGCAGCGCCGCTTCGTCATCCAGCTTCAACAGATCCTCCACCTGCAGGCCGGTGAAGGGCGCCAGCAGCGCACGGTTGATCGCCGAGCGGTCCGGCCGGTCAACGGCCTGCAGGATACGCAGCACGGACCGGGCTTCCTCCGTCTGCAGCACTTTGCTTTCGTCGATGCTGACCGCCGGGATGCCTTTGAGTCCCAAGGCTTTCTTGACCTGCGCGCCCTCAAAGCCGCGCCGCACGAGCACCCCGATATCGGAGGGCCGCAGCGGCTCTTCCCGGCCGTTCTTAAGAACCGAATAATTCCCGCCGAGCAGGGCGCTGATCTGATCCGCCGCCGCAGATGCGCAGGCCTCCAGGTTGCCGCATTCAAATATGGTAAGGGGGGCTTCTCCGGCACCGGAGTGCCGGAAAATGCCCTTGGTGTTCGGCTGCGGGCTTTCAACCGGGATGTAGTCAATGGCATCCGCCGCATTGCCGAAGGCAAAGGTATCGAAGCCGGGTCTCGGCAGGAAGAAGCGGTTCATCGCATGGATGAGCCGCTCTCCCGAGCGAAAGTTATGGTTCATGCTGTAGCGCCGGTCGACACCCGCGCGCGCCATGAAGTACGTAAAGATGTCGGCCTTGCGGAAGGCGTAGATGCTCTGCTTCGGATCCCCGATATAGAACAGGATGCTGCCGCCCTCGAAGGCCGTACGGAAGATCTCGTACTGCTCGCGGTCCGTATCCTGAAACTCATCGATGAACACCGCGGGGTATTTCTGCCGCAGCGCCTCGACGAGCCGCGGGTTATCCCGTAAGACCAGCGCCCGGTGCAGGTTCAGGATCATATCGTCATAGCCCAGCAGGTTGCTGCGCTGCTTTCGTTCCTGCAGGTGCCGGCTCACTTCCTGGATCGCGAGGAAGGACAGCTGCAATCTCCATTCGCCCTGCAGGCGGTTCAGCTCCCGCTCGGCCTGTTCCAGCTCCGCGAGCAGCTGAAGCGGCCCGGGATAGATCTTCACTACGTAGCCGGTGTCTTTCTTGCCCCGCAGCACTTCGATAAAACCTTCCGGATCGTTCAGCTCCGGGCCGAACGATTTCGCGGCATAGCGGTTCGACGCCGTGATTTCGGCAAGGGCCGCGCGGTTATCGCGGATATGCTGCGCAAGCTCCTCATGCCGCTCCTGCACGACGGCCGCCGTGGCGCCCAGTACCTTCAGTAAGTCCGCCAGCGCCGCTTCGTCGGAGCGGTAATCGGTCCCGGGATCGTAGCCGAAATATGTCTTGCCACCCAGGTGCTCCTTCAGGGCCTGGAGCCATTCTCCCCGCAGCCTTTCCGTCCAGATGCTGCCCAGCAGCTCCAGCGGCAGCGTCGTGACATGGCGGCGCCAGAAATCGTCCAGCCCGGACTGGATCAGCGCCTTCGGATCGGGGAGCATCTCCGCGCCGAAGAGCTGAGCCGTCTCAAAGGCGAACTCGTTCAGCGTCTGCTGGCAGAAGCTGTGAATGGTCATCACCGGCGTCTCGTCCAGGAACAGGACCGCGTCCCGCAGGCGCTCCCGGACCAGCGAGGCGCCCTGCAGCGCCATTGCATCGTGTACGATGCCGGCGATCCTGGCATCGGCGATCTGCTCGTCGTTCGCGGCGCGCTCCGCCTGGCGTACGAAGAGCCTGATACGGTCCTGCA
>JASLDA010000403.1 GCA_030151745.1 Chitinophagaceae bacterium
ATATGGACGTCAAGGGCCGGCTGGCACGCCCGCTGATCAGCCTGAAAGCGGCGCTGGGACAGGATGCCGACGCATTTATCCGGGTCCCGGTCTCGAGACAGGATATTGCCTCGTACAGCGGAACGATCTACGAAAGCGTCTTCAAGATCTTCAGCGAATGGACCCGGGCCGGATGGATCTCAACCGAAGGCAAGCGCATCCGCATCCTGGAAGAGACCAGGTTGCAGGAACTGATCCGGTAAGTCGGTCGGGTTGGATTGGTGAATTGGTGGATTTGTGAATTGGTGAATGCCTTTAGCATAATAGAATTAGTCAATTAGGCAATTAGCCAATGAGGCAATTAGTCAATTGGTGAATGCCTTTAGTATATTGGAATTAGGCAATGAGGCAATTATACTTAAGTCAATGAGGTAGTTGAATAATGAGAAGCACGATAAACTCAATAGCCCCACCAATTCACAAATTCACAAATTGACTAATTAACCAATTGACTAATTGACCAATTAATACCCATACTTCTCCCCCCACCGGTCTCTCAGGAATTCCCTCAGCTTTTGCTCGCTGGGGCTGTTTCCGGGGTCGTATAACCTGGTGCCGGCTATGGCATCGGGCAGGAATTCCTGCTCCACGAAATTTCCCTCGTAGCTGTGCGCGTATTTATAGTCCTTTCCATAGCCCAGGTTCTTCATCAGCCCGGTGGGCGCATTGCGGATATGCAGCGGCACCGGCAGGTCGCCGGTCTTCTGAACCAGGGCCTGGGCAGTGCCGATAGCCATGTACGAGGCGTTCGACTTGACCGAAGATGCGAGGTAGGTAACACATTGGGAGAGAATGATCCGGCCCTCGGGCCAGCCGATGAGCTGTACGGCCTGGAAGGTAGTCGTAGCCAGGAGCAGGGCATTGGGATTGGCATTGCCGATATCCTCGCTGGCAAAGATGACCATGCGCCGGGCTATGAACTTCGGATCCTCGCCGCCCTCGATCATGCGCGCCAGCCAGTACACGGCCGCGTTCGGATCGGAGCCGCGCATGCTCTTTATGAAAGCGGAGATGATGTCGTAATGCTGCTCCCCGCCTTTGTCGTAGAGCGCCGCCTTGGTCTGGACGGTTTCCGTGACGAGCCGGTTGGTGATGGCATGCCCGCTTTCGGGGAGGCTGCTGACGGTCAACTCGAGCAGGTTAAGCAGGCGTCGCGCATCGCCCCCGCTGAGCTGCAGGAGGGCGTCCCATTCCTCGATCTCCACGCCTGCGCTTTTCAGCGCGGCATCCCGCTCCAGGGCCTGGTTGACGACGGCCTTCAGCTCTTGCTCGCTGAGCGCCTGCAGCACATATACCTGGCAGCGGCTCAGCAAGGCGGAGATGACTTCGAAGGATGGGTTCTCCGTCGTCGCGCCGATGAGGGTGATGATGCCGCGCTCCACGGCGCCCAGAAGGCTGTCCTGCTGGGCTTTGTTGAACCGGTGAATCTCGTCGATGAAGAGAACCGCCCCGCCTGCCTGCCGGGCCTGCTCGATGATCGCGCGGACCTCCTTCACCCCGGCCTCGATGGCACTGAGCGTGAAGAAGGGCGCGCCGACGGCATTGGCGAGGATCATGGCCAGGGTGGTCTTCCCCACGCCCGGCGGCCCCCAGAAGATCATGGAATGCAGCTTGCCGGAGCGGGCCATATTGTACAATACCCGCCCGGGCCCGACGAGGTGTTCCTGGCCGATATAGTCTTCAAGCGTGCGGGGACGCATACGTTCCGCCAGCGGCGTGGTTCCGGTACCGAAAAGCATGGACAAAGATTGTAGTAGGCCGCGAAGGACGGTCCGCAGGCTTTCCCGGAGGCAAGATCTGGAATTTATCTTTCGCGGCGTACAAATACCAGGATACTGCAAAGCCGCGCCATCGGGCTGCTTATCTTTGGATCATGTGTACGATCCGGAAGATTTCCCTTATACAGCTTGCAGCGGCTACGCTGCTGACACTTCCCATCAGCCTGGCTGCGCAGGAGCGGAAAAAGGACGCCGCGCCGGCCGCCCGGGAAAGCAGCCGCCCCGAGATCGACTATAAATCCGTAGGAGCGCCCATGCCGGAGATCCGCGGGGTGTACCCGGGCAAGGCGGTGTATACGACCAAGGACCTGAAGAACGACGCGAACCTTATCGTGATGCTCTTTAACCCCACCTGCGAGCACTGCGAGCAGCTGACGCTGGAGCTCGAGAAGCATATCGAGCTATTCAAGAAATCCAACCTGCTGCTGCTCGCGGCCCCGGGGATGGGGGCCTATCTCGAGTATTTCCAGAACAATACGCACGTGGATCAGTATCCGCACATCATGGTCGCCCTGGACAGCTCCGATTTCATACAGCGGACATTCCGTTACGAATCCCTTCCGCAGGTGAACGTGTATTCACCTGCCGGCAAGCTGCTGCAGGTGTTCAGCGGGCTCGAGGCCATCGACCGCCTGAAGCCCTATATCCAGTAAAGCGGGCCCCGCTCAGTCGAATTCCGGCACGAACGGCATCCGGGTCTGGGCCTTGCCGGCGGTGCGCTTCATCCATTCGAGCTGCTGGTAGACTTGGAACTTCTCCTGCAGCTCCTGGCGTATACCTTCCCGTACGGCGGCCGTCGCGGAAAAGGGACTGCCCTGGAGACGGCGGAGCATGGCCTTGAACTCGTCCGTCGGCTCGGGATAAGTGACGACGCGGTATTCCTTCAGCCCCGCCATAGCCGCCGCGCTCTGCAGCGCGCGGTCTAGGCCGCCCAGACCGTCGACCAGCCCGATCCCGAGGGCATCGGAGCCTGTCCAGATGCGGCCCTGGGCAACGCTGTCGACCAAGGTCGCATCCAGCTTGCGGCCGGCCACCACGCGTCCTTTGAACTGCGCGTAGATCGTATCGATGGTAGCCTGCATGCGGGCGGACTCGAGCGCGTTCAGCGGGCGGGTCGCCGTCGGAAAATCGGCCAGGGGCGCGTTCTTCACGCCGTCGAAGGTGACGCCCAGCTTTTCCTTCAGGCCATTGCTGACGTTGAACAGCATGCCGAACACGCCGATGCTGCCGGTAATGGTATTGGGCATAGCGAAGATGCTGTCCGCATCGCAGGATATGTAATAACCTCCGGAAGCGGCGAGGTCTCCCATGGAGACGATGAGCTTCTTTTTGGCTTTCAGCAACCGCAGTTCGCGGAGAATCACCTCGGATGCCAGTGCGCTGCCGCCGGGTGAGTTCACGCGCAATACCACGGCCTTGATCTTGTCGTTGCGGCGGATCTGGCGGAGGGCATCGACCATGCTTTCTGACCCGATCTGGTAGTCGCCGCCGAGCCCGTCCACGATCTCGCCCTCCGCGAACAGCAGGGCGATGCGATCGCCGCGATCCTTTTCATCAAGCTGATCCGCGTATTTATTGATCGAGATATAGGGCAGCTTCTCGTCGGCTTTCTTGTCGACCACCTTGCGCATCTGGTCTTCCATCTCATCCCAGTACTTCGCGCCGTCGATGAGCTTTTCGGCCAACGCGTCGGAGGCGAAGAACAGGCCGCGGGTGGCCGCTATCTGGCTGATGCTGGCGGTGTCGCGCTTCGTTTTCTCAGCTGCGGCCTGCAGGAACTCGCTCCAGATATCCTGCTGCATGGCGCTGATCTGGATGCGGTTCGGCTCGGAGATCTGCTCGGCACGGAACGGCTCCGTCGCGCTCTTGAACTTGCCGGCGTAAAAGATCTCGGGCTGCACGCCGAACTTGTCGAGCGTGCCTTTGAAGAAGGTGATATTCGACGACAGCCCCTTCAGTTCCATCATTCCGGACGGATTCAGGTAAAGCAGGTCGGCAGTCGACGCCAGGTAGTAATCCTTTTGCGAAAGCCCTTCGCCGTACGCGAAGATCTTCTTGCCGCTGGTCTTGAAATCGACCAGCGCCCCCCGCAGCTGCTGCAGGGTAGCCCAGGCGTTCGCCCCGCCCTCCAGCTTGAGAAACACGGCCTTGATGTTATTGTCCGTCTTCGCTTCCTGCAGGGCGCGGATGGCGTCGTAAAGCCCGGCGCTGTAGGAGATATCGTCGCTGAATGCGGCCAGGGAGTTGCGCACACCCTGTTCATGCAGCCGCTTGTCGGTCTCAATCAGCAGGATGCCCTGGCTGGCATTCTTGCCGGCGGTGGACTTCTGCGACTTCGCGTTGTTTATAGTGCTGATGATCAGGCCGACCGCCACGAACAGCAGTACGACACCTGCTACGACCATTGCCAGCAGGGAGGCAAAGAACATCTTAAAAAACTGCTTCATTGGATATCTGAGGGTTTTGCCGCGGCCCACGGCTTGGCAAACAAATGTACCTTCTTCTACCTTCGCGCCCGGATGAGCGAGCGGATTTATTTGCTCCTGGGCAGCAACCAGGGAAGCCGGCACGAATACCTGCGGCAGGCGCGGGAATCCCTGCTGCGGGAGCTCCGCGGCACGGAGCCCGTCTTTTCATCGGTCTACGAGACCGCGGCCTGGGGACTGGAGGATCAGCCGGCCTTCTTAAACCAGGCGATCGGCATGCGGACGGAGGCCGGCCCCGAGGCCGTGCTGGATTGCATCCGCAACGTGGAAGCCGCGGCGGAGCGCCAGCGCAGCATCCGCTGGGGGCAGCGCACCCTGGATGTGGACATCCTGCTTTACGGCGGACTGGTGCTGGATACGCCGGAGCTGCATATCCCCCACCCGGAGCTGCCCAACCGCCGCTTTGCGTTGCAACCGCTGGCGGAAATAGCCCCCGGGCTCCTGCACCCCGTCCTTGGACGGTCGGTCGCCGCATTGCTGGACGCCTGCCCCGATCCCCTGCCCGTCAAACCCGCAGCGCCGGAACAGCCGGAAAGCAAGTAGCATTGCAGCATGGGACTGCGGTATATCGCTATCGAGGGTAATATCGGCGCCGGCAAGACGACGCTGGCCACGCTGCTGGCCGCCCGCCTCGGCGCGCGCCTGGTGCTGGAAGACTTTGCAGACAATAATTTCCTGCCGAAGTTCTATGCCGATCCCCGGCGCTACGCCCTGCCTCTGGAGCTTTCCTTTCTCGCCGACCGCTACAAGCAGCTGAACGCATTCGTCGCGCAGCCGGACCTGTTCGCCCAGCCGGTAGTGTCCGATTACCTGTTCATCAAGAGCAGGCTGTTCGCGCGCATCACGCTGGAGGAGGCCGAGTACGAGCTTTACCAGCGCCTGTACGAAGTAATGGAGCTGCACCTGCCCCCGCCCGACGCGCTGATCTACCTGCAGGCTCCAACGCCGCTCCTGCAGCGGCATATCCGGGAGCGGGGCCGCAGCTACGAGCAGCAGATCGCAGACGAATACCTGGACCGGGTGCGCAGCATGTATGAAAGCTATCTCCTGCAGGCGGAGCTCCCGGTCGTACTGATCGATACCGCAAGGGTGGATTTCCTCCTGGACCCCGGACAGGTAGAGCGCCTGGCCGGGCTACTTAACAGCGGCTTAACCGCGGGAAAGTACCTGTTCGCGGGATAGAGGGCCTGTGACGGCCCCGATGCCCCTGCGCTTAAAGCCGCGCCGGCAGTGGCTTTGCCGCCATGCACATATCAGAGCAAGCGATATACGGATACGTCCCGGGAGGCTTAGACCCGCTGAAAAACGCTTGCAGAATAATCCCTCGATAATTACCTTGTTGGACGTAATTTCGCGAACCTTTTAAAACGGGTGAGGATTTAGGCATATATACAGCGCCTATCCAATACCATCCGCTCATAATGTGAATATGGAAGCCGTACGCAGCGCATCGAAGAAGAAAGTGTCTCCTTTAACCAAATCGCTCCAGGAACATTTTGGATTCGACGCCTTTAAGGGCAAGCAGGAGGAGATCATCAAGAGCATTCTTTCCGGGAAGGACACCTTCGTGATCATGCCTACGGGCGGGGGAAAATCGCTGTGCTACCAACTGCCGGCGATGATGTCCGAAGGGGTCGCGCTGATCGTATCGCCGCTGATCGCGCTGATGAAAAACCAGGTCGACCTGATCCGGTCTTACAGCAGCAAGGATAACGTTGCGCATTTCCTGAACTCGACGCTGAGCAAGGTCCAGCAGAAGGCGGTCCGCGCCGACCTGGTCGCCGGCCGCACCAAAATGCTGTACGTGGCGCCCGAGACGCTCACGAAGCAGGAGAACATCGACTTCTTCTCCGATATCAAGATTTCGTTCATCGCCGTCGACGAGGCGCATTGCATCTCGGAATGGGGCCACGATTTCCGCCCGGAATACCGCAAGCTGCGCACTATGATCGACATGATCAACCCGGAGCTGCCGATCATCGCGCTAACGGCCACAGCCACGCCCAAGGTGCAGGACGATATCGTCAAGAATCTCGCGCTGCGCGAGCCCACCATCTTCATCGATTCCTTCAATCGCCCGAACCTCTATTACGAGATCGTCCCCAAAGGCAGCGAGCAGCAGGTGCTCCGCCACATGGTCCGGTTC
>JASLDA010000433.1 GCA_030151745.1 Chitinophagaceae bacterium
CACAAGACATTGCTAAAACCGGCACACAATATTTGACGTTTTTCCGGAAAAAGCAAGAATCGTGTCAAATTTTCTTGAGAATCCCTCACAAATGACGGTTTCGCGCGGTCTGAGCAATTCAGCAAGCGGCATTGCGTTTAAGTAGGGATTCAACATCGTCGGGGCTGGACACCGGCGGCAGGCATGCCGTAGCGGTGCAAACAAAAATAAGGGAATCTCCTTCACTTTTCTTGCCTGCGGTCAAGGATAGGTATTCTGCGGTATTTCCGGTGTGGATAACCTGCACCTGCGGCATCTTCCGGCGGGAAAGCTCCTGAAAATGAATGTGCATCGCCGGCCCGGTGACCACTACGCTGCAGTAGCCGGCAAGCTGCCGCTGGATCAAGGTCGCCCAATGGCCAAAGGAGTAGGTATACCTTACCGCGCTGGAAAGCATCCTAGACAGCATTCTCTCAGCGCGTTGCATATACCCGGAACATTCCATCAACAGGCCCAGCTGCATCAGCGCACCGGCAAAAACAGCATTGGCGGAGGGCTGCGCCCCATCGTAGATCTCGACTTTCCGGACGGGAATATCCGCCTGCAGCCTTGAGCTCAGGCAGAGAAAATCAGGGTCTTCCTCTGTGGAAAACAGGTCGATCGCCTTATCGCAGAACGCACGTGCCTTAACGAGCCATTCGTAATCGCCGACGGCCAATCCGTGGTCGATAAGAGCCTGAATAAGACAGGCATAGTCATCAAGCTTCGCCGGAATGCGGGCCTGCCCGCCCTTCCACACCCGGAACAGCTCCCCCTCCGGCGCCTGGAAGGCCTCCAGCATCCAGCGGAGATGCGCGGCGACGCGCTCCGGGCCCGCCCACCCAAGGCTTTCGCCGGCGGCGGCGTCTTCAAGGGAGGCAAGGGGCCTGGCAGCGGCCGTCAGGGCGCTGCTCCATAGTGCATTCCAGGAAAGCAGGCGCTTATCATCCGGCGCAGGCCGGGGTCGCTTTTCCCGGAACCGGAGCAGGCGCTCCCTCAGCGCCGCGATATGAGTTTCGGCCGCTGCCGGCGCTATGCCGCTGCGGGCTGCGGCTTCGGCCAGCGGCATGGCTTCGTGCAGGATATTGACCTCCTCCCAGTTTCCTGCCGGCGACAGTCCCCAATAGGCTTCTGCGAGCGCATCTCCTCCCTCCGTCGCCTCCATCCAGTCTTCCCAGGTCCAGGTATAGAATTTCCCTTCGACGCCCTCGGAATCCGCGTCCAGCGCGCTGTAGCAGCCGCCTTCCGGTCCCTGCAGCTCCCGGGTCACGAATGCCACCGTATCGCGGATGGCCGCTGCATACCTGCGGCGGGGCTCGATAGCCCAAGCCTCCGCGAGCACGCTCACCAGGAGCGCATTGTCGTACAGCATTTTCTCGAAGTGCGGCACCAGCCATTCGCGGTCGGTGCTGTACCGCGCGAAGCCGCCCCCGACCTGGTCCCAGATGCCCCCGGCGATCATTTTATCGAGGGCGAACAGGGCGATATCCAGGGCCTCCTTGTTGCCGGTGTAGCGGTAGTGCTCCAGCAGGAATCGGATCGCCATGGTACCGGGAAATTTAGGCGCTCCGCCGAAGCCCCCCCACTCCCGGTCCGCCATCTTCAACAGGCTTCCGGCCATCTTGCGGCAATCCTCGGCGCCCGGGCCGGAAGCCGCGCCTGCAGCGGCTTTCGAGGTCTGCTTCAGGTAGTTCAGCATCTGCTCCGACTGGGCGTCCACCTCCTCTTTCCGGGTGGTCCAGATCTCGACCATGCGCATCATCAGCTGCATCCAGGACGGGCGGTTGAACGCCGGCCGCGGAGGGTAGTAGGTACCTCCGTAAAAAGGCACGCGATCGGGGGTGACGAAGGCATTGAGGGGCCAGCCGCCGGAGCCCGAAATGGCCTGAACGGCATCCATGTACAGTGCGTCCACATCGGGGTGCTCTTCCCGGTCCACTTTGATGCAGACGAAGTGCTCGTTCATGTAAGCAGCCGTATCGGCATCCTCGAAGCTTTCATGTTCCATCACATGGCACCAGTGACAGGCAGCATAGCCGATGGAAACGATCACAGGCTTGTTTTCGGCTTTCGCACGCTCAAAAGCGTCTTCTCCCCAGGGATACCAGTCGACGGGATTATGGGCATGCTGCAGCAGGTAAGGACTCTGCTCGCGGATCAAACGGTTAGGCATGCCGTGAAGTTATCGCTTCGCTTCGCAGTGCCCGTTGTGCCGCGATTCTGCGGCGCCTGCATACGCGCTGCCAGAGCCTGCTTTGCGGGCCGCAGGAGCCGGGAGAAGGGCCTCTCCCGCCCCTGGCGCGGCATCCGGAGCCTTTATGGGAAAAGGCTATCGCAGGCAGCGGCGCTCAGAGGAAGGCCGCCGCCGCCGCGGCGAACCGCCTGCCGAGCTCGCGCTGGGCTTTTGCGTCGAAATGTACGCTGTCCGCCTTGCCGCTCAGGTCGTCGGCATGCACGAGGACGAAGCGGGGTTCCTGCTGCGCCAGTCGCGCGATATCGGCATTGATGCTATCCTTGAACGGACGCGCGCAGAAAGATGCAAGCGTAGCCGCGAAGAACGGCATTTCCGCCGCCTGGAAAGCCCTCCTGAAATTAAGCACCAGGCTGTCAAGCGTCCTGCCATACAGCCGGGCGCGCTCCCCGCTTTCGGCGTTGGATTCGCCCTGATGCCACAGGACGCCGGCGATAGTTCCGCCCCGGGCGACCGCCACCTGTGCCCGGCTGACGGCATTGCTGAACAGCCGCTGCCCGCGCAGGGAATCCCCGAGCCATTCCTGCACCGAGGTGCTGCTCATGGCGGCAGGCACCAGGCAGATATGCGTTCCTTCGGGAGCACGCTCCAGCAGCGCCTTTGCGAACGACACGCCGCAATCCAGTCCTTCGAAGCCGGGCTGGTAGAAATGCAGGGGCTCCTTTGCCGGAACCATCCTCCGGGCCGAATCGATCGTGAAGATGCGCGGGTCCTGGATGGTATCCTCTTCGCCCACGAGGCCCCGGCCGGCCA
>JASLDA010000448.1 GCA_030151745.1 Chitinophagaceae bacterium
CTTGTTGCAGGTATTGGGGTTCGAGGCCACAAGCACGACGGTATATGTTCCGGGCCGCTTATAGATATGATCGACCGGGGCTATGCTGGTGCTGCCGGAGGTGTCCCCGAAGTCGTAGCGGATTGCCGTGGCATTAGTGCTGTTGTTGACAAAATGGATCACTGTCTGATCGCATACCGTATCGGGGCTGTCGAAGCCGGCTGCAACCCGGGTGGAATGAATGGTGATTACCTGCTTCGCCGAATCCGGGTAGTTGCAGGCAGCCGTGTCCTTCATCACGAGCACCACGGTATAGGAGCCCAGGGCCGGGTAGTCGTGCGCCGGCGGGTTCTCGCCGTTATAGCTGGTCCCGTCCCCGAAGTACCAGGTGAAGGAGGTCCGGCCTTGGGCTCCGGGCTGCGCGCTGAAGGTCGAAAGGTTCGAGAAGCTGACCCGGAATGGACCGCAGGAGTCGGTAACCACGCTGCTGAAAGCGGACTTTACGCGGTTGCTGTCTACCGTGACCCGCACATAGGCGGTGTCCCGGGTCTTGCAGGAATTGGGATTGTAGATGATGAGGCGGACATCGTAGACTCCGGCTTTCGTAAAAGTATGCGAAGGCTGGAAGGCGGTATCGACCGGCGATCCGTCCCGGAAATCCCATTGCTGGGAGATCGAGTTCACGGACGTGTTCACGAACTGCACCTTAAGGGGCGGACAGCCTTTGATCGTGGGGCTGCCGGCCGCGTGGGCGGTGGGCGCCGCCAGCTGGAAGGCGATCTTCAGCGACGCCAGGTTGCAGTTCGAGCTCCCGTTGGTCGGGCTGTAGGAGCCGGAGGTAGTGGGCAGGGCGGGGCCGCTTCTGCCCCCGCAGCCCCCGCAGATCGCCTGGTAGACGACGCCCTGCCTGTCGAAGCGGGAGGTGCCGCCGTCCACGTGCTCGCCAAATACGGGCGTGGTGCTATAGCGGCCGTAGAAAGCCCCGAACTGCAGCGTCGCCAGGTTTTTCGACAGCGCCATGAAGTAAAAGTCGGAACCGTCCGTCGTAGCGCTCAATATGCCGCCCGTGGGAATGCTGGTGGCGGTCACGGGCATCCCGGTGGTAGTACCCACGGTCGAAGGCATGGAGGTAATGCCCAGATTCCCGCCCCAGCCGGAGATGTATACGTTCTGGCAGGTGTCCACCAGGAAGGCCACCGGCGAGATATTGGTCGTCGTCGAGCTGCCCGAGCCGAATACGGTCGAGGCCTGGTTCGTCGTCAGCATGCTGTCCATCTTTATGATGAACTGGCTGCTGCCGGGATTGGAGTACACGCCGGTGGTCACGGGGAAGCTGCCGCCCAGGGACTGCCCCATGGCATAGACGCTGTTTTCCAGGTCTGTCTGGAGGCCATAGACCTGGTCGTAGTTGCTGGTCCCGATGAAGCTCAGCTTCTGCAGCGGATACGTCCCGCCGTTGCCGAAACGCGCGATCCAGCCGTCGGCGCTGCCCCCCTGGTAGCTTGTCTTCCAGACCGAGGTCGTCGAGGGGAAGTTGGAGCTGGCGGTGCCGCCCCCTACATACACGGCGCTCTGGGACTGGTTCAGAGCCAGCACATAGGCTGCATCGTCGCCGGTGCCGCCCAGGTAGGTGCTGTATATCAGGTTGGAAAGCGAAGGGTTGAGTTTGAAGAACACCGCGTCCTGGAGCCCGCCTTTGGTCGACTGCAGGGCATTGCTCGTAAGCGGGAAATCCGTCGAGGAGCTGGAGGCCGCGACGTAGACGTTGGCAAACTTGTCGATGATGACCTCGCTGCGGGCATCGTCCCCGTAGTTGTACTTCAGGGAGCCGAAAGTGGTTTCGTCGGCGTAGATATTCGCCCCTTCGTCTCCGCTGCCCCCGATATAGGTCGAGCCGATCAGGGCCGTGCCGCTGCTGTTGAACTTGGTGACCACGATATCCGCATTGCCGTTATAGGTCGGGTCGAAGGCCCCGGAGACAACGGGATAATTGCTGGAGTAGGTGCGCCCGGCGATGATCAGGTTATCCGCCGTATCCACGATCATGGAATGCGGCTGTTCGAGGCCGCTGCCGCCCAGGTAGGAAGCCCAGACGATAGCGGTGCCGGAGGGATTGTACTTTACGAAAGCCATATCCCCCGGGAGGCCGGCCGAGGTAGTGCCGCCGGCATAGGTGGTCTGGAACGCGCCGGGACTGGCCGGGAAGCCCGTGCCGGCTACGATGCCGCCCCCGTAGAAATTCCCGCCATGGTCGTACGTGGCGGTGAAGCCCCAGTTGTCCGAAGTCGCCCCGGTAAAGGTCGCAAACACGACCACGGGGTCTATCACCAGCGGCAGGCTGCGGTCGTAGCCGCCGGGAAAGGAATAAGTGACGATATTGTCCTTCACGCGATAGCTGCAGGGCACTTCGCGCCGGCCTTCCGCCGTGTACTGGTAGGCTACCGGGCGCAGCTCTTCCACCGTGCCAACGGAGGTGCGTATCTGCAGGTTGCGCTCTTTCACGCTCAGTCCGTCCGTGCCCTCGTAGCGCAGGCGGATGAGGGAGGGATCCGCGCCGGCCGCCAGGACGAACTCGTATTTCAGGTTGGCCGACTGGCTGGAAACGTGCATGTCGACATCGGGGTAAATGTCCTTATAGTCGAGCGCCAGGGCCGGGTGTATCCCCGAATGCCAGTTTTCCGGCTTATTGCCGAAGAAGTAATTGTAATACCAGGCCTGCTCCTTCTGCGGCAGGATCTCCGGCCGCTCGGCCGCGCCGTCCAGGTGCATGCGGTATGCATGGTATTTCAGGACGGCCTCTTTCCGGAGCCCGTGCTTATACTCGTCGCGGAGCTGGTAATTGTCCGGAGCCCCGATCACGTAGGTAATGCTGCGGCTGCCCAGATACGCATCTCCGTTGCCCGTCACGGCCTTGTACCGGAAATCTCCTTCCCACTGCCCGTCATTCCGGACAAATTCAAGACTCTGCGCAATCGCCGGGGCCGCAATTCCAAGAGTAAAAAGAAGCAGAAGGTAACGTTGGAGCATAACGAACCGGGAACATTTTTCAGCAGAATGTATAAATGTAGCAATTATTCCAGCGCTATAGACGGTTGGGAAGCGCCCGGCGACAGGGTCCGGCCTCAAACACTCAATTCATGACATTACCGCAACAACAGGGGTACGCACGATTTTTCTATGCCCGTTCTGTAAAAAAGCTATGCGCATTATCGGGATCATCCTAATCGTACTCGGCCTGGCCATGATGGCGTTCAACGGCTTCCGGTTCACCACGGAGAAAAAGGTCGTGGACCTGGGTCCGCTGGAAATAAATAAGAAGGAAAGCCACCCGGTCTACTGGCCATCCTGGACAGGCGGCATCGCGATGGTGGCGGGAATCGTGCTGCTGGTCACCGGCCGCCGCAAGGACCGGGGCTGAGCCTTGTGGAATGTAAACGCCGTGCGTACCCGGGCGGCTCATGTCAGAACCAGCTATCGACCGTGATACCGAAGGTCAGGAGCAGGTTCTCGGCACGGGT
>JASLDA010000471.1 GCA_030151745.1 Chitinophagaceae bacterium
TGTATCCTGACCAGGAGATCAAAAAAATGGGTTACGATCAGATCCTCTGGACAGACGGTTTTGAGCACAAATATGTACAGGAAATCGGCACGATGAACGTATTCTTCGTGATCGGCGATAAGGTCGTCACCCCGGATCTGGCGGGCGGCACCATTCTGGAAGGTGTGACCCGCGACAGCATTATCACGCTGCTGCGCGAAAAGGGAATCACCGTCGAAGAGCGCCTGCTCTCCGTGGACGAGCTGGAGGCCGCTTACAACGAAGGCCAGTTGAAAGAGGCCTTCGGCGCAGGTACGGCGGCGTCTATCGCGCCGATCGCCGATCTGACCTACCATGAGCACAAGATGACGCTGCCGCCCATGGAAGAGCGCGAGATCACCAACTGGCTCCGCACCGAGCTGTCGGATATCCGCTATGGCCGCAAGGAAGATACCCACGGCTGGAACTTCCACGTGTAAGACTGCAAATCCGAATAGTAATAAGCGCCCGCAGGATCCTGCGGGCGTTCTTGTTGAGGGAAATTGCATTTCACGCGGTAGAATTGTCTCTCGCAGCCGCAAAGGGGCAGAGAGCCGCAGAGGCATTTAACATGACAGGAGAAAGGGGCAGCGGATCAGCTCGCGGTTGGAATAAGAGTGCCGAGATTCGCTAAGTGCCCGCTGAATCTCACAATTCCCCGCTCCTCTGCGATCAATGTATAAGTTACCCGGATCGGCCCTGCAATGGATAAGCTCCAAGTATCGATCTTCGCAGGTTTCCCGATCCAATCGACTAATTGACAAATTGGCTAATTGAAAATGCGTTTTGCCGAAAAGTTCCTTCTCCTCCTGGCCCTGATCGGATTATTGCTCCGCGCGACCCATGCCCCGCAGGGGCCGTCAATGCAGCTGATTTCGTTTCCGCCGCTGGCGTTGTTTTACCTGCTGTTCACGCCAAGCCTGCTGAATGCACCCTGGAGAGCGCATTACGGGCAACCCGCGCCGGCCAGAAGGGTCGGGCTCAGCGTCCTGGAGGGGCTCCTGATCGCGTACTGTATAATGAGCGCGATGTTCGCCGGGCTGGGGTCGATCCCGCAGCGATACGCCGTCGAAAGCTGCATCCTGGCATGTGTCCTCCTCCTGCTCTGCGGCCTGATGCTGCGCGGCCCGGGGCTGGAAGCGTTCCGCCGCGCTTTCCTGGTCCGGGGCCCGGGGCTCTGCGGTTTTCTGGCGCTGGCCTGCCTGCTGCCCCCAGCATCCATGCCCCGAATCGGCTGATCGGCCGCCGAGTACTTTGTGTCGGAACGCGCGATTCCGCCATCGGCAGATCGTTAATTGGCCCCTTTTCATATCATGGAGAGCCGGGGCGGGTAGGGCAAACGGTCGTCGAACCATGGGAATGAGAAGCTCCGGGAGCGCAGCCCTGTGCACTGCCCGGTTAATTATCCGCCTTCCCTGGATCCCCAGGGGCATAAGGTAGACGCCCCTGCAGCGCTGCGAGCGCGTATCGGCATGACCAGCCTGCTAACGAGGGCTTAACAGGATTTTAGCGCTCCCGGCGGCTGGTATAACGGCCGTTGACAAATTATGGCTCCAAGCTTGCACTAGTCCGGGCAGATCCCTACCGCTATGTGCCTCGAACAATCTTCCCCCGATCCCAAAGTCTTCTGCAGCACCTGGATCCACCGGCTGGAAGCGATCCGCGCCGCCATCCCGACATTTGCCACCTGGAGGATCGACGAGCTGGCCGGGCTGTTTGAGCAATACAATGCCATCCTCCGTCAGGTCAGCAATCATCAGCTATTGCATCGCAAATGCGATCCGCTGATCAAGAACCTCGTCACAATAGAATTGGCCATCGAAAAAGCCCGCAGCGACCGGAACTGGCTTCCGTTCAACCGTGCGGCGCTGGAGATGGGCTGGGATATAGAGATCCTGAAAGATCTGCTGGGAGCTTATGCAGAGCGTTAGGTGTTTTGGTTTGGTAAGCGGTCCGCAGTTGAACGCGGCAGAGACGGGAGATGAAGCGATTGATCGCCGGTTTTCTGGGGACTGTTGGAAGTGAAAAAAGGCAGCCACTCCGGGGCTGCCTTTTTCTTTTCAAGTATTCGGTGTCGCTTAGGCAACGGACTCGCTTTTCGCGACGAACGCCTTAGCCCACTCGGTGGTGATGCTCTTCGGACGCTCGATGGGGAAGCCCAGGGCACGGTCCCAGCAGAGGCTGGTGAGTACGCCGAGCGCGCGGCTGACGCCGAACAGTACGGTGTAGAAATCTTCCTCCACCAGGCCGTAGTGCTTCAGCAGCGCGCCGGAATGCGCGTCCACGTTCGGCCAGGGGTTCTTGATCTTGCCGGTGCCTTCGAGGATGGGTGGCGCTACCTCGTAGACGTTCCATACGGTCTTTACCGTCGGGTCGTCCGCACAATGCGCCTTGCCGAATTCCATCTGGGCGATAAAGCGCGGGTCGGTTTTGCGGAGTACGGCATGGCCGTAGCCCGGAACCACCTTGCCGTCGCTCAGGGTTTGCTTGATATACTCGGCGATCTGTTCCTTGCTGGGCTCCTGGGTGCCGAGCTTATGCTGCAGCTCCTCGATCCAGCGGATCACTTCCTGGTTGGCCAGGCCGTGCAGCGGACCTGCGAGACCGGTCATGCCGGCGCAGAAAGAGAGATACGGATCGCTCAGGGCGGAGCCTACGAGGTGCGTGGCGTGCGCGCTGACGTTACCGCCTTCATGGTCGGCATGGATCGTCAGGTAGAGGCGCATCAGCTCCTTGAAAGACTCGTCGTCGAAACCGAGCATATGCGCGAAGTTGGCGCTCCAGTCGAGCATGCCGTCCGGCTGGATATGCTCGCCGTTCTTGTACTTGCGGCGATAGATATATGCAGCAACCCGCGGCAGGCGGGCGATGAGCGTCATAGTATCCTCGTAGACATAATCCCAATAGTCTTTCTTGGAGATGCCTTCTTCGTATGCCTTGGCGAACTTGCTTTCGGTTTGGAGGGCCAGCACCGCTGCGCAGAACTGCGTCATCGGGTGGGTGGAAACCGGGAAGGATTCGATCACCTGGAAAACATGATTGGGGACGTGGCTGCGGCGGGCCCAGGTAGCGGAGATATGGCCGGCGTCTTCGTCGCTCGGCATTTCCCCGGTCAGCATGAGGTAGAACAGGCCTTCCGGGCAGGGCTCCTTGCCGTTGTCGGCCTTGGGCAGCTGCTCGCGCAGTTCCGGAATGGAGTAGCCGCGAAAGCGGATCCCTTCGTTGGCGTCGAGCAGGGATGTTTCGGTAACCAGCGCCGGGATACCCCGTGCGCCCTGAAAGGCCTGGGCGAGAGTTACTTTATCCAATACTTTTTCTCCATGCTCGGCGATCAATTTCTTGATCTCAGCGGCATGGGCGGTGGAAACTTCCTGAAACCGGTCTTTTACGTAGCCCATAATATAAATAGTGGAGTTTTGAAACCTTGCAAATGTAAGGAAAGGGCTTACCCGGTGCGTCATTAAAATAGAAGCGTAAGTAATAGCCGAGTTGGTATTTGCAATTGCCCATTGCCAATGGGGAGGCGGAGGCAATAAGGCTGCCCGATGAGCCGTCCCGCTTCCCCGAACAACTTCATCCAACCATATCCTACGCTCCAACCATATCCGACAATTCTCCATCTTTGCGCCCCATGAAGATGCATGAAGTGCGCAGCGGCGCGGATAAGCAGGCGTTTCTCCGCGTCGCCGTCGATATTTACCGGAATGACCCGCAGTGGATACGGCCGCTCGATAAGGATATCGAAGCGGTGTTCGACCCGGCACAGAACAAGTTCTTCAAGAAGGGGGAGTGCACGCGCTGGCTTTTGCTGGACGATGCCGGCAAGGCGATCGGCCGTGTGGCCGCCTTCGTCAATAAGCAATACAAGCAGGAGCAACCTACGGGCGGCCTGGGCTTTTTCGAATGCCCCGACGACCAGGCGGCGGCAAACTTCATCTTCGACCATTGCCGCGACTGGTTGCAGGACCGGGGCATGGAAGCCATGGACGGGCCGATCAATTTCGGGGAGCGCCTGGCCTGGTGGGGATTGCTGGTAGACGGCTTTTACAGTCCGCTATACCAGATGAACTACAACCCTCCGTATTACCAGCGCCTGTTCGAGAGCTACGGCTTCGGGATGTACTTCCGGCAGATCTGCTTCGCGCGCTCGGTGGTGACGCCGCTGGCCCCGAAGTTCGGCGAGCGCCATGCCATGGTTTCGAGGGACCCTAACTTTCGCGTGACGCCCATCCGCAAATCGGAGCTGCCGCGCTTTGCGAAGGATTTTTCCTATGTCTACAATAAGGCATGGGCGGGCCACGGCGGGGGCAAGCAGATCGAGGAGCGCGTGGCGCTGAAGATGTTCCAAAGCATGAAGCCGGTGATGGATGAGCACCTGGTGTGGTTCACCTACTATAAGGATGAGCCTGTCGCGATGTGGGTGAACCTGCCGGACCTGAACCAATGGTTCAGGCACCTGAACGGGAAGTTCGGGCTGTTCCAGAAGCTGAGGTTCCTCTACCTGAAGGCGTTCGGCCGCTGCGACCGCTTCGTGGGCCTGGTTTTCGGCGTGATCCCCGAATTCCAGGGCAAGGGGATCGATTCCTTCATGGTGTTCGAAGCCGCGAAGCTGATCCAGTCGCGCAAGAAGTATGAGAGCTACGAGATGCAATGGATCGGCGACTTCAATCCGAAGATGATCAACATCGCCGAAACCCTGGATACCGTGCGCAGCCGGACGCTGCATACATACCGTTTCCTCTTCGACCGGACGAAGGAGTTTAAGCGGCATCCGATGTTGTGATTGTAGTTTGCAGTAGGCAGTTTGCAGTTTGCAGTGAAGCGGGATCCTTAGCATGGAAGGTGAAAGCTTGGGATCCCGAGGGCTTTGTTTTGTGTAGGGGTGAGTGCTTCCGTTATATCGGGTTTCTGTCTTGCGGCTCAGCCTATTCAATCATTCAACTACTTGACCCTATATATGAAGTGTCGCTGCCTGAACCCAGGCTTCATGGCCTGTTAAAGCCGGTTGAGCGCCTCCTGCATGCGCTTTACCCGGTCCTCGAGCTTTTCGCTGCTTAGCTCTTCGCGGAGGCTGTCGACTTTTATAGGAAAGCAGAACGGGGTCAGCTGCTGCGGCCTGGTCAGGATGATGGGGCGGCTTTCGATGCGTTCCAGGCAGCGGTAGAGCCGCTCGGCTTCGACTTCGTAGGTCAGCGCTTCGGTATCTGCCTGCTGAAGCAGCAGGTGATTGGGCTCCTCTTCGCGCAGCACGTCGTAGATCAGCGAGGAAGAGTTCTGCAGGTGACGTTGCTTTTTCTTCGTGCCGGGATAGCCCTGGAAGATGAGCCCGGCAATTACGGCGATATCGCGGAATTTCCGCTTGCCGAGCTCCGCGGCATTGACGCTGCGCTGCAGATCGAGGTACCAGTCTTTCGGCGAAAAGAAGCTGCGGATATTCGCTTCGTCGACGGGGATCGGCTGATCGCTGAAGAGCTCGAAGCCGTAATCGCTCATGGCGATGCTGAACGAGATCGGCTGTGTCTTCGAAATGCGGAAGGCCAGCATGGCGGCCATTGCCTGATGCACGAGCCGGCCTTCAAAAGGATAGACGAAAAGATGATAGCCTTCGCGCGTAGCGATAAGCTCTGCGAGCAGCTCGCCTTCCGCGGGAATGGCGGAAACGGCCTTCTGCGTGTCGAGCAGGGGCTTCAGGAAATCGATGAGGGGATCGTTCTGCGGATTGGTTGCCGCCTCTTCGTAGGTATGCCTCAGCAGGACGCCCATATCCGCGGAGAGCGGCAGGCGCCCGCCCAGCCAGGACGGGACGATCGCGTTCCTCGCGGTGCTCTTACGGACCAGCGCGTCCATGTCCCTGACCATGACGAGCTCCAGCCTGCGGCCTGCGAGAATGAAAGCATCGCCGGGTTTCAGCCTGGATATGAAGTTTTCCTCGATCGTGCCGACGAAGCCGCCGCCCAGGAACTTTACGCGCATCAGGGCATCGCCGACGATCGTGCCGATATTCATCCGGTGCCGCAGCGCGATCTGCCGGTTGGGCACTCTGTAAATCCCGTCTTCGCCGCGTACCACCTTGTGATATTCCTCGTAGCCGCTGAGCGTCGTGCCGCCCTGCGTGATGAACAGCAGCAGCCATTCCCATTCATCCCAGGTGACATCCGCGAAAGAATGCGTGGAGATGATCTCCGCGTATAGTTCCTCGCTGCCGAACCCATTGCCCAGGGCCCGTGTCACCATGTATTGGATCAGCACATCCCAGGCCATCATTACCGGCTGGCGCTTTTCGACGAGCCCCACTTCGTAAGCCTTTGCCAGCGCCACGCTTTCCATGATCTCCAGGGAGTGCGTGGGCACGAACCAGATCGTACTCAGCGCGCCTGGCTCGTGGCCGCTGCGCCCGGCCCGCTGGAGGAAACGCGCCACGCCTTTCGGGGAGCCTACCTGGATTACGTTGTCCACAGGACGGAAATCCACGCCGAGGTCCAGGCTGGCGGTGCAGACGACAACCTTGAGCGTGCCCTCGTGCAGCTGGTCCTCCACCCAGGCGCGGGTTTCGCCGTCTATGGCGCTGTGGTGCAGGGCGATCTGCCCCGCCAGGGATGGGTCGGCTTCGAGCAAAGCCTGGTACCAGCGCTCCGATTGGGAGCGCACATTGGTAAAGAGCAGGGTAGTGCGGCTGCCGTGTATGACAGGCAGCACATCGTTCACCATCCGCAGGCCTAGATGTCCGGCCCAGGGAAAGCGCTCCACGGTCTCCGGCAGCAAGGTTTTGATGGCGATGGCCTTATTGAACTGCGCGCGAATGATCGTGCCGCCGCTCCAGTCTCCCAGCAATACCTGGCAGGCCTCTTCCAGGTTCCCGATCGTCGCCGAGATAGACCAGATGCTCAGCCTGCCGGCGTCCGGTGCCCTGCTTCGCAGGGCCTTCAGCCGGGAAACGCCCAGCTCCACCTGGACGCCCCGCTTCGTGCCGAGCAGCTCGTGCCATTCATCGACGGCGATGCCGCGCAGCGTCTCGAAGATTTTCGGATGATCCTTCGTTCCCAGGAGCAGCTGTAGGCTTTCGGGAGTGATGATAAGGATCTCCGGTGTGTTTTTGGTCTGCCGGCCCCGCTCTGCAGTGGGAGTATCGCCATTGCGCACCCCGACCTTCCAGGGAATGCCGAGCTCAGATAAAGCCGCTTCCATTGCCCGGTGGATATCCTTTGCCAGGGCCCGCAGGGGAGTGATCCAGAGAAGCTGCAAGCCGTTCCCTTTCAGGCGGCGGTAATCGTCCGGGTGGGCGTCGATGAAGGCAATTACCGCAGCGAGGAAGATGGAGAAAGTTTTCCCGAAGCCGGTAGGCGCGTTTACGAGCCCGCTTTCGCCCCGGTTATAGGCCTGCCAGGCCTCTTCCTGGAATGCGAACGGTCTGAGTCCCCGCGAGGCCAGCCATTGCCTGATGATCTCCAGACCCGGAGCTTGTATGTGCCGCTTTGCCCTTGCCATAGCTTCTGTTCAGTTCTGCCATGCAAATCCGTTCCAGTAGCCCCGGCTGGATCGGCTGCTTACCGTTATACGGCAGAGAATAAATAGAAAGATCGCTTCACGGGAAAAACCTGCGGCTTTGTGAAGCCCGGGGCATGAAGAGAGCGCTTATTCAGGCAGCGATACCCGGAGCGTGCCGGTGCGGAGCCCGTTGCTCATTTTCACGTCGCCGCATTTGAAGATGAATTTTCCGAGCGAGTCGAACAAAAAGCTGGCTGTTGGCGATCCCTCGGCTGTGGAGACGAAGACCTGGGTGCTGTCCTGGAAGAACTGGAGCTGGATCGTGCCCTCTGCCGGTGCGGCGCCGACCTTATAGGAGACGGGGGCCTTCGGCAGCTCCGATTTGTAAGGAAAGTTGATCACCAGTCGCGCGCCGTTCGTCGCGTCCGCATATATATAGGGGTAGCCGCTGACCTTGCCGGCATCCTTTATGACGGTGCGGCGGTTGTACGAGGAATCGTTGAAGGTCCAGCCGATATAGCCTGGTACGGCCAGGATCATCGGGTACGTCAGCGTGCCGGATTTACCGATCGCGACGATATTCACGTGATAGTTGCCGCCGGGGGCATTATTGTTCCTGAACTGGATACGCGATGCGAAGCTCGTTTTGCCGGCGATCGGGGCGATGGAGACGTCCACGCCTGAAGGCAGCCCTTCGATCTGTAATGAAACCGTATCCGGCAGCGCTCCGGAGTTCGTGACGACGTCGATGGGCATATTGACCACGCCGTTGCTGCTCAGCGACAGGTCGATATCCTTGACTCCGGTTACCTTGAATCGCGCGTTGGAGCCGGTGTTGGGGTCGCTGGACGGTGATTCTTCCTTCTTGCAGGCAAAAAGCGTCAGGATCAGCGCAGGTAAAATCAGCAGTCGTAGCATCTTCATGAACTTGACGCCGGCATAATTAAGGCGTTCTTACAAAGTTACTGGCTGATTTTAAACGAAAAGCACTTATGCTATATGATTTAGGCAACGGTAGTACCGTTGTCCGTAAGAGGATATCAGCTGAGCTTTGTCGGTGCCGTTGATAATGCGGCGTGCATTCACCCAGTCTTCTTTCAGGGCATTGAAATAGTCGGCCAGCTTCTTGCCTGTGAACCAGCCTTCGCTCATGCCGGCGAACATGATCTTCGTGGCGTTTCCCGGATCGAGCGCCAGCTCGGGCTTATGCAGCAAATCGACCCCGAGCTCGTTTCCGGCTTTCTGGTAATTCTCATACCAGGTGAGCTGTACAAAGCCCCGCCCGTAGAAGATTGCCTGCGTGTCGGTGTATGGTTTGCCGCTCATACAGATGCGCTTGCCGTACCTGCAGTTCTTCCCCTTTCCGTATTCCTCGACAGGCGTCATTTTCCGGTCCGTCTCATGGTGGGCGGTCGCAAGCATATAAGCCAGCCAGCGGTCGTCGTTCATAGAAGTCTCCGCATCCCAGCCATCCAGGATCGCATTGAGCCCCTCAACCTGGGCCTGGGTCATTTTGCCGTCGAAAAGCGTAGCCCTGGCGGTATCGAAGAAGAAGCTGCGGTTCAGCATAACCGGGTCGGATTTAATGAGAATATGCGTCGTGCTCGATCAGACATAAATTTCGTGCATTTTCAAGTGAAGCAGTCAATCTTTTTACGCAGCGAAATCGTCGTTTCAGCCCAGCTGTTTTCTCTTTGGCGCGTGTGCGGGGATGTCGTTGGCGCCGGTCCGGGAGGGGAGGGGCTGTTTTTTTGAAAAAAAAGTTTGCCGGTATCGTGGAATGTGTATC
Organism: Chitinophagaceae bacterium; assembly: GCA_030151745.1. Lineage (GTDB taxonomy): Bacteria > Bacteroidota > Bacteroidia > Chitinophagales > Chitinophagaceae > UBA1952. Next base: position 9,293 of record JASLDA010000471.1, read on the forward strand.
TTTGCACCCCCGAAACGGGAAAACAAGTTCTTCAACAGGTTGTACGGCAGGGATGGCTTGGGAGTAATGCCCTGGTCGTCACCCGGTTAGGGCATGCGGTCTTCGGAACGCGGGGCCCGGCGGCCGAAAAAAAGATTTGGTGGTTTGACACGAGCTACCGTATCTTTGCAACCCCAACGACGGAAGCGTCGCTGGAACGAAGCAAGCGACAGGGGTCATTAGTTCTTTACATTCCAGGTTACCCCGACTGTTCAGTCGGTTATCGGTGCCGGTCCTTCGGGCTGGGTTTGATGGCCGGCAGGGATGGCGGAAAAGAATCTTCGAAAAAAGATTTGGTAGTTTGGAGCTGAAGGTTGTATCTTTGCGCTCCCAAAGCGGTTGAACTGAGGCTAACGAGTTGAGGTTTAGGTGCTAAGGGATAATAAAAAAGGAACAAGTTCTTTGAAAGATTGGGAAGCAGTTGGATGGTAATTGGGCCGTAAGGTTGATTGTCATCCGGCAGGTAAGCATAGCCTACGGGCTATGTGAACTCGAAATGAAACGACGAAAAACACAAGAAAAGAAAAGCAAGCTAGACAGATAGTCTACGCTCTTTGTCAAGAAGAGTATAAGCTATAGGTTCTAAACTTCTTACATTATTTACAATGGAGAGTTTGATCCTGGCTCAGGATGAACGCTAGCGGCAGGCTTAACAC
>JASLDA010000475.1 GCA_030151745.1 Chitinophagaceae bacterium
AGGAAAGTTTGTCGACGACATGGAAGGCGGCCCTACGGGACTGCATCTCAGCGGCAAGTATGTCAAGAATTACCGCTCCGACCCGGACTATAAAGACGTCGATCTTGAAATCGCGCTGTACCTGAAGGCTTCGGGCCATGCTTTCCGTGTCGAGAAATACGAGCACAGCTACCCGCATTGCTGGCGTACCGATAAGCCTATCATCTATTATCCGCTCGATGCCTGGTTCATCCGCACTACGGCTGCCCGGGAGCGGATGGTTGAGCTGAACAGGACCATAAACTGGAAGCCTAAAAGCACCGGCGAAGGCCGCTTCGGCAGCTGGCTCGAGAATATGGTGGACTGGAATCTCAGCCGCAGCCGCTACTGGGGGACCCCGCTGCCGATCTGGATCAGCGAGGACGGCCGGGAGATGAAGTGCATCGGCAGCATCGCGGAGCTGGAAAGAGAGATCGCTCATGCCAATAAGACGCTGGATCTGAACCAGTTCATCCATCCGAGCCGGTTAGCCACGGGGGAACGCGAGCGCGATTCGTTCTCCCCGGAAGGAAACGGTATCGATCTGCACAAGCCCTGGGTGGATCAGATCGTGCTGGCCACCGCCGACGGCAGGCCCATGCACCGCGAGCCCGACCTGATCGATGTGTGGTTCGACTCCGGCGCCATGCCCTATGCCCAGCAGCATTACCCCTTTGAAAACCGGGACGCTATCGACGGGAACCAGGCATTCCCCGCCGACTTTATCGCCGAGGGCGTCGATCAGACCCGCGGCTGGTTCTACACCCTGCATGCACTGGGTGTGCTGCTGTTCGACTCGGTAGCTTATAAGACCGTGGTCTCCAACGGCCTGGTCCTGGACAAGAACGGCGCCAAAATGAGCAAGCGCCTGGGAAATGTCGTCAATCCTTTCGAGACTATCGACAAGTACAGCGCCGATGCAACCCGCTGGTACCTGATTACCAATGCCTCGCCCTGGGATAACCTGCGCTTCGATATCAATGGGATCGGCGAGGTGCAGCGCAAGTTCTTCGGCACACTATATAATACCTACCAGTTCTTCGCACTCTACGCCAATGTGGATGGGTTCCGCTATGCCGAGGCGGAAATGCCGCTGGCCCAGCGCCCGGAAATCGATCGCTGGATTCTTTCCGAGCTGAACTCGCTGGTGAAGCGAGTCTCGGAATCCATGGATGATTACGAGCCGACGCAGGCGGGGCGGGCTATCGAAGCGTTCCTGGATGAAATGCTCAGCAACTGGTATGTGCGCCTTTGCCGCCGCCGGTTCTGGAAAGGCGAGTACGAAGCCGACAAGATCTCGGCATTTCAGACGCTGTACACCTGCCTGGAGACGCTCTCGCGCCTGATCGCGCCGGTCTCGCCGTTCTTCGCGGATTGGCTCTACCGCAACCTGAACCAGGTCACGGGCCGCATCCCGAACGAGTCCGTGCACCTGGCTCTGTTCCCGCAGAGCGAGGCGGACCTGATCGATACCGCGCTTGAACAGCGGATGGAATTGGCGCAGCAGCTCTCCAGCCTGATCCTGTCGATCCGCAAGAAGGTGAACATCAAGGTGCGGCAGCCCTTGCAGCGGGTGCTGATCCCGGTTATGAACCCTGCGATGGAAAGCCAGATCCGTGCCGTCGAGGAGCTGATCCGCAACGAGGTCAACGTCAAGGCGATCGAATACCTGACAGATACCGAAGGATTCATCCGCAAGAAGATCAAGCCGAACTTCAAGCTGCTCGGCGCAAGGCTCGGCGGACAGATGAAGGCGGCCGCGGCCGCGATCGGCGCCATGGACCAGTCGCAGATCGCGCAGCTCGAGCGGGCGGGAGCAATCGAGCTTAACGTGGACGGAACCCCGGTAACGGTATCCGCCGGAGAGGTGGACATCATCGCGGAGGATATCCCCGGCTGGTCGGTCGCAAACAAGGACACTCTGACGGTAGCGCTCGATATCACCCTGACTCCCGAACTGGAGCAGGAAGGGCTGGCCCGTGAGTTCGTGAACCGTATTCAAAAACTTCGCAAGGACCTGGGATTTGAATTAACGGATCGCATAAAACTTAAGTACCAGAGCCATGAACCATTAGATCTTGCATTATCCAGATTTAAGAGCTATATTTGCGCCGAAATTCTGGCAGATGATGTAGAATCTTTGTCAGATTTCTCGGATGGCAGCTCTATAGATCTGGATGATGTGCATCTGAATGTTTTACTTATAAAAACTACCTAACGAATGGCTACGCCAAAGAAGCCCGCGGCTAAGGCTGCTGCCCCGAAGAAAGCCGTGGCAGCGTCAACTACCAAGAAGCCTGCTGCAACCAAGGGTACCGTAGCGAAGAGTGCGGCCAAGGTTGAGAAGAAGGCTGCTCCAGCCAAGGCTGTCGCTGCCAAGGTTCCCGCGAAGAAAGCTGCCGCTCCTGCAAAGGCGGTTGCCCCTAAAAAGGCTGCCGCTCCCGCCAAAAAAGCTGCTCCTGCTCCGGCTCCTGCTAAGAAGGCTACTCCGGCTGTAAAGCCGGCCGCGAAAGCTGCGGAAGCTCCGAAACCAGTTGCCAAGAAGGCTGCAGCTCCGGCTAAAGCCGCTGCTCCGGCCCCCAAGGCCGAAAAGGTCAAGCATCAAAAGGCCGAACCTGCCGCAGCAGCCCCGGCTCCTGCTCCCAAGCCTTCCAAGGCGGATCAGAAAGCAGCCCTGAAACGTACGCAGTCCGCTGTACAGCGCGTTCAGGCTAAGGTCGCGGCCGCTATTCCCAAGCCGCAACCCAAGCCCGCACCGATGCCGACCCTGGTTCCCGGCCGCGAAGAAAAGAAGAGCAATGTCATCGTCGCGCACCGCCGCCTCGAAGGCCGCCCTAAGACTGCTGAGGACAACAGCATGACTATGATTAATTACCAACCTGAATTCACACGCTCAATTTTGGACAAGGAAGAAAAGGACACGACTCCACTGTACCGTTACAGCGATGAAGAACTCGCAGAGTTCAAGGAATTGATCGCCGGCAGATTGGCTACGGCCCGCAAGGAACTGGCTTATCAGCAGGGGCTTATCACTCATAAGGATGCGACAGGCACGGACGATACCGAGAACCGCTACATGAATATGGAAGACGGCAGCGGCGCTATGGAGCGCGAGCAGCTCGCCCAGCTGGCTAGCCGCCAGATCCAGTTTATTAACCACCTGGAAAAGGCCATGGTCCGCATCGAAAACAAGACATATGGGATCTGCCGCGTGACCGGCAAGCTAATCGACAAGGCTCGTCTGCGCGCCGTTCCTCATGCCACTCTTAGCATTGAAGCTAAGAATATGATGAACAAATAATTACAGCTCTGCCACTGAAAAGGCCGCTTCTCGGAAGCGGCCTTTTTTATGCTCCTATGCTCCTGGAACGCAGCCGGTGCAGGGCAAAGACGGGAAACTAAACTGGATTGCCTTGGCTGTACAGCCCCCGGAAACGGCGGTTTACATCAATCGGCACCGCATCCCGAATTGCGAAAGGGGACCAATCGCCGGGGGCATCTCCCGCTGATAATCGCGTTAAAGGTCATTGTTGATCGAGCCTTAGATAGCCGGGCATTCGGCTGCGACCCTTTTATATAGGCAAAAAAAATCCCCGCCGGGAAGGCGGGGATTTTTACTATCCGGGATTTTACTAGCGGATCAGGGTAACGTTGCCATTCTTGACAAACGGTTTCCCGTTGTTGTCGACGGCTTCTACCGTGTAGATATAAACACCCATCGGTTGAGCTTCGCCGTTGAAGGTACCGTTCCAGCCTTCGTTGATATCCTTCGTTTCGAAAACCTTGGTACCCCAGCGGTTGTAGATGCGGAAGGACTTGAGAGACGCGATACCTGCATGAGCGACCTTGAAGTTGCCGTTCGGGCCGCCCGGGCTGAAGGCATTCGGCATGGCCAGAGCAGACTCCTGGTGTACGAGGATGTAAATCGAATCGGTTGCGACACAACCAGCTTCGGTCGTACCTGTTACGAAATAGCGGGTATTGACGGTCGGGCTGGCCACCGGATTCGAAATGCCGGGGTTGCTCAGGCCTACGGTCGGGAACCAGCTGAAGTACAGGGCGTTGCCGCCGGGGTTCAGCTGATAGCTGCCACCGGGGAAGAGTTCGGCCGAATCGGGCAGGGATACCAGTGCTTCGGAGAACACCTGCAGGTGAACGCTGAGCGTATCCATACAACCGTTCTTGTCGGTAGCATACAGTGTATAGTCGGTGGTCGTAATGGGGTTGGACACCACGTTAGCCGATGTGGAATCGCTCAGGTACGTGCTGGGAACCCATTGGTAGGATACGCCGCCTGTGGCATGCATCGAAACCGGGTTGCGCGGGCAAACTGCGGTGTCGCTCGGAGTTACGGTGGCGAAGTTGCCTGCGTAGACCTGAACCCGGACTTTGTCAGTACCCTTACAGCCGAGCGGTGTGCGGACTTCGACAGAGAGGGTCGTATCCTGCATGCCGACAAAGCGTACCAGCGAGGTCGTCGTATTGTCAAGATCCGTGTTCGCCGTCCATTTATAAGTATAGTTCGCAAACCAGGTTGGCTGAACATTCGCCGTCAGATACAGCGGGATATAAAGACACTTGGCTACCGTATCAGGACCGAGGTCGACTTGCGGTATAGGTTCCACACGTACGTTCATGCTCCGCGTTACGTCGGGACAGCCGGGGAACTTCATCGTTACGGTATAGGTTGTCGATGTATCAGGCTGGACGGTCGGGGTGCGGTGGTTGCCCGGTCCAAAGCTCAGGTATGTCGTCGGGCTCCATTGGTATGTGAAGCGATCCTGGTAGGCAGGATCCGAGGTGACCCGGGCCGTGAACATCGTGCGTTCGCAGACCGCTTCATTCTGGACGCTGAACGTATCCGGCAGCGTCAGTACGTTGACGGTATCCAGAAGGCCGCAGACGCCGGAGTCAACACGAATGATGAACTGGGTAGTGCCGGTGCCGCTGGGGGTGAAGGTGGGGCGCAGGATGGTTGTATCGTTCAGGCCGGCTGCTTTCGGGGTCCAGCTGAAGATATAGCCGGGGCCGGGAGGTGTCAGTTGCGGGTTGAGGCGCAGCGGAGTATGCAGGCAGGTCGTTGTATCGTTCTGTGTGATCTTGAAGGAAGGGTTCTGGATGATGACGGTATCGAGGCGGAAACAGCCGCCGGTATCTGTGACCTGAACTACGTAGAATCCTGAGCCATGAGGTGCCGCCGTCACGGAGCCGGTATTGGGCGGGTACAGAATACCTGATAAGGGATTGGGACCTGCCGAGAGTGTCGGATCGGGGAACCACTGGTAGCTGAACGTATCCAGACCTCCCGACGCGGAAACGGATAGTTGTATCGGTTTACCTGCCGAGTTACACACCGTATCCGGCGATGCATTCATGGTGAAGTCAGATATGATCCGCGTTCGGATCGTATCCGGGCAACCGTTACTGTTATATGGCGTAATCACGCAATAGTAGAAGGTCGGCGTTTTCGGAACCGGGGTAAGGTTGAATGATTGAAGATTGGAGATCGGGGAGCCGCTGATGGTGGGGCCTTTATACCATTTGTAGGAGGCATAGCCGAAGGGCGCGCTCAGAGTCACATATCCCTTTGTAAGGTCGCAATAGGTAACTGCCGCCGCGAACTGGCCGCAGGAGATGACGTCGAAATAGCCGTAGCCGAAGTGACCTGTCGCCGTACAGTCATAAGACGTTACTTCGACGATGATGGTCTTACCACCCTGGCCGGAAAGGTTCAGCGTACCGTTTGTCCAGGGGAGGTAGCGCACATTCGATCCTTTGGAGGAGGTCTGGAAGCCCGGGAGACCGGCGCCTGCCACATAGGTCAGGGTAGCGCAGGGGATCGGCACGTTCGTCGCGGAGTCGTATGCTACGATGAGGAAGGCTGGCTGCTCGTTCGGGTTGTGACCGGGATCTTCGAATACCACCGCATAGCGGAAGGAGAAGCTATAGTTGTTGAAACCGACGGGAACGTGCACGTAGTACCGTACGCGCTCGGCTTCCGCCCCGGTCTGGTCATTACCCAGCTTGAGCGAAGTAAGGCCGCCGCCCGGTGCAACCTCCGAGAAACCTCCGTAGGGGTCGAAGCCAGTACCGCCGGGGACCGGGGTCGGCGTGTGGCGCCCGGTGATCGGGCCGCTGGCCACCGGTGCCGTGAATGTTGCGGTAGGAGCCCCTGCAACGGCGGTCGATGTACCTGTATAACAGTTCCAGTTCGTCAGGTTGCCGTAGCTGAAATCGATGTTAGGCGGACAGACAACCGCACTCTGGGCGCCGGCTCGCTGTATGCCGCAGAAGAAAAGCAGCGTCAGCACCAGAATCGACCGAAGCTGCCAACTTACAGACTTGTGTAAGTTCGTTGAGGACAGATGGTACATAGTGTCAGAATTAGAAAAAGAGGTATAAACGGTTTTGGTTGCTAAGATGGGTAGACGGGCGGCTTTGCGGATGCGTTGGGCGACCCGCTGTTTTTTCTGCATTTTTAAAAGAAAATTTTGCATGGCAACCCTCGGAATTCACGTACGGACCCCTGCGCGGGGTCATCGCATCTAAACGTAAATATACACGTCGGCCACTAATTTACATAGAAATGCCGGACCGAACGGCCCGGCATTTCTTAAATTTTCCTTCTTACTCGGCAACGATCTCCCGGATCAGGGCCGCTATTTCCTCGGCATTGGGCTTGCTGAAATAATCGCCGTCCGTCGCATAGGCCGGGCGGTGCGCCTTGGCGCTCAATGTGCGCGGTGCGGCGTCCAGGTAGCGGTATCCGCCCTGCTTTTCTATGACCTGCTGGAACATATACGCCGTCGCGCCTCCCGGCACGTCCTCGTCGATGAAAACGATGCGGCCGGTCTTCTGCAGGCTGTTGAGGATCACGCTGTTTATATCGAAGGGCAGCAAGGTGCGCACGTCGATTAGCTCGCAGCCGATGCCCGCCGGCTCGAGATAGTTCTGGATGCCTTCCTCGATGACGCGGAGCGTCGAGCCGTACGATACGATTGTGATATCCTCGCCTTCGCGCAGGATTTCCGGGACGCCGAACGGCACGGTATACGTGTCGAGATTCGAAGGCACGCGCTCTTTCAGGCGGTAGCCGTTCAGGCATTCGATCACCAGGCCGGGCTCGTCGGATTGCAGCAGCGTGTTGTACATCCCCGCTGCCTGGGTCATATTCCGGGGAACGCAGAGGTACATGCCGCGTATTGCGTTGATGATCATGCCTATCGGAGAGCCGGAATGCCAGATGCCCTCCAGGCGGTGGCCCCGGGTCCGGATGATCAGCGGGCATTTCTGGCCGCCGCGGGTGCGGTATTGAAGCGTAGCTACATCGTCGCTGAGGGGCTGCAGACCGTAGAGCAGGTAATCCAGGTATTGGATTTCCGCGATGGGGCGGAGGCCGCGCATGGCCATGCCCAGGCCCTGGCCCATGATCGTGGCCTCCCGGATACCGACGTCGGAGATTCGGAGCTCCCCGTATTTCTCCTGCAGGCCGGCAAAGCCCTGGTTCACATCGCCGATCTTGCCCAGGTCCTCGCCGAAGGCGAGCACCGCGGGATTCTTCGCGAAAAGCTGATCGAAGTAGCTGTTCAGGATCTCGTAGCCGTTGAGCTGCGTATCGCCATCGAACTGTGCGGGAACCTCCGGGACCTTAAGCGCGTTCCAGGGCGAAGTGCTGTGGAGGTTGGAGTTGAACTTGAGCGCATTTTCAGCGACCAGCGCTTCATACTGGCTGCGCAGCGCTCTTGTGGGTGTATTGTCCGGGCTCAGCGCCAGGACCTTCTGCAGGGTCTGCATCACATCCTTGCGGATCGGTTCCTTTATGGCGCCCAGCTGCTGGCTCAGCGCCGCGATCTGCTGCGCCTTGTCCCCGGCTTCGTAGATCACCGGCTGGATCAGCTGGATGACGCGCTGCACCTGCTCGCGGATCGGTGTGATGAAGCCTTCCCAGGCCCTGCCCTTGGCGGCACGGGCCTCGTCCTTGGCTTCCGATTCGATGACGGCGAGCTCTTCCTCGGTCGCGATCGCGTTCTCGATCAGGAAGCTCTTCATTTTCACCAGGCAGTCGAATTCCTTTTCCCATTCCAGGCGCTCCTTGCTCTTGTAGCGCTCGTGGCTGCCGGAGGTGCTGTGCCCCTGCGGCTGCGTTACTTCCTGCACATGGAAAATGGCGGGAATATGTGTTTCGCGCACCCGGGCAACGCCTTCCTGGATCGTGCTCACCAGGCCGGCATAGTCCCAGCCTTTTACGCGGTAAATATTGATGCCTCCGTCTTCTTCATTCCATTGCATGCCGGCGAGGGCTTCGCTGATGGAGTTTTTCGTGGTCTGGTAATGCCGGGGGACGGAAATGCCGTAGCCGTCGTCCCAGACGAAGATCGCCAGGGGGACCTTCAGGACCCCGGCCGCGTTTACCGTTTCCCAGAAATGCCCTTCGGAGGTCGATGCGTCACCGATGGTGCAGAATACGACCTCATTTCCCTTGTCGGAGAATTTTTCGAAGCCCTGCTGCAGCTCCGGTACGTTCCGGTACATCTTCGATGCCTGGGCCAGGCCGAGCGCGCGCACCATCTGCCCTGCCGTGGGGGAGATATCCGAAGAAGACTGGGGAGCCTTCGTCAGATCTTTATAGGCGCCCTGCTCGTCGAGCCAGCGGGTGCCGTAGTGCCCGTTCATCATGCGCCCGGCCGTGGAAGGCTCGGCGTCGAGATCCGGGTTTGCATAGAGCTGGGCAAAGAATTTCTCGATGTCGCTCATGCCGGTAGCGAACATGAGAGTCTGGTCGCGGTAATAGCCGCTGCGGACGTCGCCGGGCTTCATGGCCTTGGCGGCGGCGATCTGGGCAAGCTCCTTACCGTCGCCGAAGATGCCGAACTTAGCCTTGCCGGTCAGTACCTCGCGGCGGCCGATGAGCGAGGCCTCGCGTGAAGCGATCGCCAGGCGGTAATCGGCAATCGCTTCAGCCTTAAAGGCTTCAAATGATAAGCGGGATGTAGGCGTTTCAGGAAGCATGCGGCAAATATACCCGCAAAGGGGGCTTTAATCAGCCTTTTAGCCCTCCTGGGCCATGGTTTTTAGTTTTTAGACAGCATAAAGTGCCCGGCCGCATTGGGACGACGGAATGTTGGATTGTTGGATGAGGTTGGATGGGGTTGGATGATGTTAATAGGGCGGATGCGCAGCCGGCTTATTCCCAAACAACTCTATCCAACCTCATCCAACGTTCCAACTTCATCCAACATATCAATCTATACCGCCCCGCGCCGCTACATCGCCCCTTTGCCGGAGCATGCGCAGCATCTGGAGCGCGACGGATAAAATGATAAGCCCTACGCCGGCGTAGAATCCGCCGCCCAGCTCTTTGTTCTCGTGAAAGAACAGGAAGGCCAGCAGGATGCCGTAGACCGGCTCCAGGTTTACGGAAAGGGTCACGGTGAAGGAGCTGAGGTTCTTCAGGGCCGTGAGCGCGAGGCTTTGCGCCCAGACGGTGCAGCAGAGCGCGAGGATCACGAGCCAGAGCCAGTCGTTCGCCAGGGAGAGGCCGGCCGGGAAATTCGCGCCGAGCGCTGAAAGCGAAAGCTGTCGCGGCCACCAGACGAGGCCCCTGCTGCCCGGGTTGAGCAGGAAGCTCTCCGTGCCGGCAGCGATCGCGGCGCCTATGGCGATAGTGATGAAAGCCCAGCCGCTGGTCATTTCCCAGAAAACCATGGTGCGCGCGGGGTATTTCGAGGCGATGCCTTTATTGATGACGGTGAAAATGGCTGCGAGAATAGCCGCGGCGACTCCGAGCATGATGCCGGTTTGCTGATTCAGCCCGGCCGCCTGCGCCTTGTGATCGAACAGTGCGATGACTGCGACGCCGAGTATGGCCAGTCCGCCGAAGGCCAGCTCTATCGCATCCCAGCGGCTTTTATTGACAAACGGATCCAGGATCGAGGTGAAGATCGGAGAAGTGGACAGGCAGATCAGCGCGACGCTGGCGTTGGAAAATTTGATCGCACCGTAGAACGCGACCCAGTGCAATCCCATCAGGATGCCGACCAGGATCAGCCTGCCCAGGTCTTTGCCGGTAGCCGGCAAAG
>JASLDA010000492.1 GCA_030151745.1 Chitinophagaceae bacterium
TCCGTCGCGAAGGCCTGGAGCAGGCCCGCCTGCTGCTGATGGGAGCGAGCACCCTGACCGAAGGCGATGCGTTCGCCGCTTCGTTGCACCGGATGGTCGCCGTGAAACGACTGGGAGAGTTCGTGGATTTCCGGCCTTACGAGCCGGACGTAATGGCGTTTTTCAAGGCGATCGATGTCTTCGTAATGCCCTCGCACGGCGAAACCTACGGCATGGTGACGGTCGAAGCGATGGCCGCCGGGGTGCCTGTGATCGGCACGGATAAAGACGGCACGGCCGAGCTGCTGGAGCATGGCCGGCTCGGGGCCTTGTTCCCGGTAAAGGATGCGTCGGCCCTGGCCGCTGCCCTGAAGGACCAGGCCTCCCGGCCGTTCCCGGACCCGGCCGCCGCCGATACCCGCAGGCTTGCGCTCGAGGCCTACGATAAAAACAAAATGGCAGCAAGGATCGCTGCCATTCTGGAAGAGGTGATACTACAAAGCAGGGAGGAGGCCTAGCGCGCCAGGCTCAGGGCCGTCACCCGGCCGCCCTGCACCCGGGCCACGTAGTATGCGTTCTTATCGTTGATCCGGGCCTGGGCTATCACGGGCTTCCCGTCTTTTACGCCGGGCTTTACCCGGATGCTCTGCAGTCCGGCCTCGAGCTCGGCGCCTATCGTCTTATTCAATACGGGATCCGGGGCATGCTCCTTCTCCGCCTTCCTGACTGCTGCCCCAAGTTCACGGAACGTCAATCCCTGCAGGGCGTCGTCGACGTGCCAGGAAACGCCGCCGCTCTCATAGTAGACGATCTTGCCGGAAGCATCGGCAATGATGTCCGACAGCCTGATATTGTAAACCCCGTCGGGGAGCTTTGCCAGCGAGGGCAGGTGGTCTTCGATAAGAAGCTTCACGAGATTGCCCGTTCCCTCCGGCGGCGAAACCTGCTGATCCACCTCGTCAGCCTCGTAGATCCTGGTCCCGTTCATTTTTACGGGCACCTCCCGCCTGACGACGGTGACGATATCGCCGTTGTCGGGTTTCGGGGACACCGAGATTGCGGTCGCGGTATCCAGCGTATTGCTGCGTATCATCTTCGGCTGGACCGTGCTTATCGCCGCAGGCTCTATGATCCGCACCTGCAGGCCTTCGGAGGGAAACGCTTCCTTCTTCCCGTCGGCGAACCGCATGGGCGGGACGCCCATTTCGAAGCGGTTGCCGTTGAAGACGACCACATTCCCTTGCCGTTCTTTTTTGTACGCAATGCTCTTGTTGCTCCAGAGAAAACTTCCGCCGGCCAGTAGCACCAGGGCTGTGATGTAGCCTGACTTCTGCCAGCTGCGTGTTGCGAATCGTTGTAACATACGGATTCTGGTTTTTAAGGGTGAATGAAAGAATGGATGTGTGATGCCGGCTCCGCTTACGGCCAGGCTCTCGTCGATCAGGAAGCGGCCGTATGCCGGGGCCTGCTGCCGGAGCGGCTGATCGGCCTGGAATTCCTGCACCAGGCTCAGCCGCTCGTAATACACATGGACGAGCGGGTGCCACCAGAGCAGGCAGCGCAGCAGCAGCGCAAAGCATTTATCGACGCTGTGCAGCAAGCGGAGATGCGCCAGCTCGTGCGCCAGTATGAACCGGAGCTCGTCTTCTGCATAGCCGTCCGCATCGCTCAGGTATATTGCGCCGAATGCGGAGAAGGGGCCGTGAGGCGCACCGGTAACGAATACGGGGCTTCCGCACAGCGTAGTACGAATGGCCCGGCGTCTCCAGCGAAGGAGCGTAAGCCCCTCCCGGAGCAGGCGGAACAGGAACAGGGCCGTACCCGCCAGCCATACCAGGAGCAGGACGGCCGGCAGGTTGAAGTGTTCCCCGGCCTGCCGGCTGATCACTTCGAGCCGCTGCTCACGTATCGCCAGCTGGTGCATGGGCGGCTCCAGGAGCGGAAGGGCATCCGGGTGAGGCGCTCCGGGCCGATACAGCGGCAGCAGCAGGCCGAGCAGAATGCCCGCGTTCAGGTACCAGCGGTTTGCCCTGTGAAACGTAGTGCGGCGGAGCCAGAGCTCATACACCAGCAGCGCGATCAGCCAGATAAGGCTGCAATGGACGAGGTAGGCGATCATTGCGAATCATTTTGGATGTTCTTATAGAGCTTGTTCAGCTCGGAGAGACTGAGATTCTCCTTTTTCACCAGGAAGCTCAGCAGCTCCTTCGCAGAGCCGCCGAAGTATTTTTCCACGAGCCCCTGCACGCCCTGGGAGGCATATTCGTCCTTGCCTATGAGGGCGAAGTACTCATGGGTCTTTCCGTAGGCCTTATGACCGACAAAGCCTTTCCGTTCCAGGATGCGCACGACGGACGATACCGTGCTATGGGGGATCTCAGGATCGGCCAGTCGCTCCAGGATATCGCGTACCAGGCAGGGCTGCAGCTCCCATATCAGCTGCATGATCTCTTCCTCGGCTTTTGTAAGGGTGGGCAACGTTTTCTTCCGCTTCATGACGTAAATATACGTTGCATGGCGGATAAATTAGCCAATCTCTGAGCGGCCAAGGCCGCTGCGGGTCTGCGGAGCCTGACAATGCTCTCATTATCAGCGCTCCGGGAGATGTGTTAATACGAAGAAAAAAAGCGGATTTGCCCGCCGGCGCCGCTAAATGAACTTGTTGTCCCGCGCTGTCTTGATCGCATCTGCCTTGCTGTGGACGTTCAGCTTGTGGTAGATGTTCTTGATATGGCTTTTCACGGTTTCCAGGTCGATGAAAAGCTCGTCGGCGATGCGCTTGCGGCTCTTACCGGTAGCGATCTGTTCCAGCACTTCGGTCTCGCGGCGGGTGAGCGGGCTTTCCTCCGCGCGCTGGAAGGATTTGATGACCATGCGGGCCACGTGGGCGCTCATGGGGCCTCCGCCTTCCATGACCTCGCGGATGGCCGCCATGATCTTTTCCGGGGCGGTGTTCTTCGTCAGGTAGCCTGCCGCGCCGTTCCCCAGCGCCCGGAATATCAGCGTATCCTGCTCGTAAACGGTGAGGATCAGGATATGCAGGTCCGGGATGATCTTTTTCAGCTTTGGAATTGCATCTATGCCGTTCGTTCCGGGAAGCTCCACATCGAGCAGCAGCACGTCCGGCGCATCGGCCGCGATCTTCCTGGCCGCCGCCTCGAAGGAGCTGTAGCTGCTCACCACTTTGAACCCCGGGCTGTGCGAGATCAGGTACGAGTAGCCGTCCCGGATGGTTTCGTCATCTTCAATGATGGTTACGCGGATGTCGAGGTCTCTGGCCATGATGGGGTATTGCGAGGTAAAGCGCTGCTCACAAAGCTCCCCGAAGTTACAGTGCTTTCTATCCCTTATTTAAGGGGATTTTGATGCTGAGCGCGAGGCAGGTTCCCTGGCCGGGGGCGGTGCGGATCCCGAGGCTGGTGCCGATGCGGCGCGCGCGGTTGCGCATATTCCCCAGCCCCTGGCCTTTGGCCACGGTGTCCGGGTCGAAGCCGCGGCCGTCGTCGCAGATGCTGATCTCGAGCCGGCCGGCGGCAAGCCCTGCGCTCACCTGCATCTGGCTGGCATCGGCGTATTTCAGGGCGTTGTTGAACGACTCCTTGAAGATCATGATGAGATTCCGGCTGATGTCCATCGGCAGGATGCGCTCGCGCCAGGCGGGCTCGGGAGCCTCCATGAGGAAGGCCACCTGGGTATCTGCGAACAGGTCGAGCCCCAGCTCCCGCACGCGCTCCATTAGTGAGAACAGGCTGTCGTTCGCAGGCTGCAGGCTCCAGAGTATGTCGCGGGTGCCGCTGTAGAGCTGGCCCGTGTTATCCTGGATCTGGTCGATGATCCGCGAGGCATCGGCATTGTCCGGGGGCAGCTTGCTGCGCAGGACCTTGGTCAGGATATTGATACGGGTCAGCTTATTGCCGAGCTCGTCGTGAAAATCTTCCGCCGTGCGCTGCCGCACCTTTGCCTGCTCCTCGCGCCGCAGGTTCTCGATCATGCGCTCCCGGGCGCGCCGGCGGCGCGCCGCGATGTACTGTATGGTTATGCCCAGCAGGATGCAGCCCAGCACCACCAGCAGCCGGAACAGGTTGCTCTTGTAGAAGGGGGTGATGATCTCGAACTCGTAGCGCAGGGATGCCGGCAGCGGCCGGCTGCCGTCGTTGCTGCACTGTACGAGCAGGGCGTACTTGCCGGGAGGAAGGGCCGAGAAGGTCACGTTATTGTTCGGGCTCCATTCGCTCCAGGGGGCGCTGAGCCCTTCGAGCTGGTAGCGGTAGCGCAGGCTCTCGGAGCCGCTGAGGCTGATCGCGGCGAAGCTGAAGCTCAGGTTGTTTTGCCGCCAGGGCAGCCGGAGCCGCTGGGGAATGCCGTACCAGGGACTGACGCCCTGGTACCAGGCGGAATCCCGTATGGCGTCGCCGAAGAGCTGCACGGACTGCAGCTGAAGGCTCAGAGGGTGTGTATGGGCGAAGATGCCCCCGGGCTGGTACAGCACGGCGCCGGCCGTGGTGCCGAACCAGATGCGCCCGTCGGGCAGGGGATAAAGCGCATTGCGGTTGGTTTCCATCCCCGAGATCCCCGCGTTATGGCCGAAAAAGCTGACTACGGTGCGGGTTCCCGAAAGACGGATGCGGCAGATCCCGAAGCCGGTGCCTACCCAGACCGTGCTGTCGTTCGCCGCATAGATGCTGTAGATGAAGTCGGAGCGCAGCCCGTCCGCCCGCCCGATATGCCGCAGCCCGCCGCTGCGGAGGTTCCAGGCGATCACGCCGTTGTCGGTGGTGCCGATCCAGAGCCAGCCCTGCCGGTAATCCATGCACACGATCTGCCCGCTGTCGGCGACGGAGCCTGTGGGGAAGGGATGCAGCGTCCCGCCGGAATATAGCTGCAGGCCGTCGTTCGTCGCGATGATCAGGCTGTCCCGCCCGATCGCAGCCATGGCTTCGACGCCCTGCTGCAGGTTGTCCACGACCTCCACGCTGTCGTTCCGGGTCAGCAGCAGCTTCTTGCCGACAGACACGGCCAGCCGGCCGCTGCCCGCATTCATGCAGGTCACGATGCCGCGGAACAGGTCCGGCCGGAAGGGCCGGAGGCTGTGCTTCCGGTAATCGTACCGCCAGATCCCCGCATTTTGCGTGCCGATCCAGATATAGGAGTCGAAGTGCTGCAGGCAGGTGACGGGGATTTCGGGAAAGCGCTCCGTGAAGGGTATTACACGGGCAACGCCGTTCTCGTAAGCGTAGAACCCGCCGTCATAGCTGCCGAAATAGGTTCGGCCGAAGGCGTCCTCGGCGAAGCTGCTGACCTGGGATCCCGTCAGCCCCATATGCCCGTCGATAGAGACGAAGCCTGCGCCGGAGAACCGGAAGAGCCCCTCTCCGTTGGAAGCCGCCCAGATATTGCCTTCCGCGTCCTTGAAGATCTGGTAGATCTGCGCATCGGTGAAGCCGGAGCGCCGGGTGAAATAGTAGCGCTGATCGTTGCGGTACTGGAAGAAGCCGCGGTCGGTGCTGACCCAGAGGCTGCCATCGGCCGACCGGCTGCAGGAATATGCAGCGCCGTCGCGCTCCGGGTCGAGCTGCAGCTCCTGGCTCCAGCGCCGCTCCACCGGCCGGTACCGGAACAGGCCGCGGCTCCCGAAAACGAGAAGGTCCCCGCTGCTGTCGGCCTGCAGGCTGCACACCAGCATGGGAAGAGGCATGCGGATGCTGTCCCAGGCTTCGGCGCCGCGATAGTACAGCTGCTCGCTTTCCGAGCCGAGCCATAAGCCAGATTTCGTGGCCAGCAGGGCAGACCCGGGGCGGCCCGGACCGGGAACATACCGGACCTTGCCGTCCTGCAGCCGGTAAAGCTCCCGGCCGGCGATGCACCATACCGCACCGTCGGCGCCGGCCGAGACCGTGTGTACGACGTTCCCGCCCGGATTGTCGTTGCCGGTGAAGCTGTAGCTGCGGAACTGCAGGCCGTCATAACTGCAGAGCCCGCGGTTGGTGCCGATCCAGATCCGGCCCCGGCGGTCGTTGCAGAGCGCGCGGATCGAATTTCCCGGCAGGCCGTCGCGGACGGTATAGGAGCGAAATCCGCTGCCGTCGTACCGGGACAGGCCGCCGAAGGTGCCGGCCCACAAATGCCCCGCGTCGTCCTGCGTCAGCGCGAATACCTGCGATTGGATCAGCCCCTGCTCGATGCCGATATTGGCGAAGGGATAGCGCTGCGCATGCGCCGGCCCGCCTGCCAGCCACAATACGGCAAGCAGCAGGCAAAACCGGGACGCAGGCCTACTCATACCTGTAAAGGTATTTCGCGGCAGGTCTCGGCCGGCCCGGAGCCCGGCAAATTCCCCCGCGGCCTAACCCGCTCAGCGCAGGTCCACGACCTCGACGCCCGGATGGGCTTTGGTATCGAAGCCGAATTCCGATTCGGCAATCGCCGGATTCGGCGTCACCCCGCTGACTTCGTATTGGTACTGGTTGCCGTTCTTCTCGAAAATATTGCCGCCCGCAATCGTATTGCTGTTATCGAACGCAAGCTCGGCCTTGTTGAAGCGTGCCGATTTGCCCGCGGGGGTCAGCTCGATAATCTGGCAGGTCTTCGCCCCGATCTTCCGGGTTCCGAGATAGCGGTAGCTGTAGTCCTTATCGTAGAAGTTCGTGAACAGCTTGGCCGGCGAAAAGGACTCGTCCGAAGGATCATTGTTGCTGACCTGTACTTCCTTCGCATCCTTCATATAGGTCCATACCGTTTTCCCGTCGGAGATGATCTCCTGGCCGGGAACGGTGATATGGTATTTCTCGCCTTTCAGCAGGAAGCTGCCCTTGCTCGTCTGCTGCAGCTTGCCGCTCTTATTGAGCAGCTTCAGGCTGAAGCCGGCTTTAAGGCTTTTCAGGCTGTTCATTCTCTTGCTGGCCTTTTCCAGGATATCCCTGGCTTTCGCGTCCTGGGCTTGCGCCTGCGCCATCGTGCCTGCCAGCAGCAGGGCCAGCAGCGCAGCCATAAATTGCTTCATATTCGTTGGGTCGTTTGCAGACTGCGAAGTAAAAACCTTGTCCGGTTAATGAATTCAGAATTTAATAGCTCCGCTGTACCCGCTCCGTAAACCGCAAACTGCCGGCTGCCTACTGCAGACTAAACTTCCTACCTTTCCGCCGCGTTGCCGAACGCATTCAATATCCGAAATATGGTACGTCGTCCTTTCAATCTCAAGGCCTGGATCGAAGAAAACCGTCACTTGCTGAAGCCCCCGGTAGGCAATGCGGAGATCTATAAGAATGCCGGGGACTTCATCGTCATGATTGTCGGGGGGCCGAACAGCCGGAAAGACTTCCACTATAACGAGAGTGAGGAGCTGTTTTACCAGCTGGAAGGCGATATCGTCGTCCGCATCCAGGAGGAAGGCAGGATCGTCGACATCGAGATCAAGGAAGGCGATATGTTCCTGCTCCCGGGCAGGACCCCGCATTCCCCCCAGCGCAAGGCCGATACCGTCGGGCTGGTGATCGAGAAAGTGCGGCAGGGCGAGGAGATCGACGGCTTTCTCTGGTTCTGCGAAAACTGCCATGAAAAGCTGTACGAGGAGTACCTCAAGCTCACGGATATCGTCACCCAGCTGCCGCCGTTGATGCAGCGGTTTTATTCCGATCCGGAAAAGCGGACCTGCAAAAGCTGCGGCACGATAATGGAACCTCCGGTACCAGTCGCCAAATAGCTCCGGGCTTTTCCGTTTTGCCCTACTTTTGCCGGCCTTCATACGCATAATTCATACGCATGTCAGATCACGGTACACATCATCATCACGAGGGGGAGCATCATGCTGAACCCAAGTCCAAGACCTCTTTTCGCGCTTCCTTCTGGTTCGTTCTGATCCTGGTGGGCCTGTTCATCGCGGCCGTCAACTTTGTCAGCGTCATGAGCCATGAGGAAGGCGGCCATGAAGCCACCGAGCAAAGCGAAGCTTTGCCCCATGAGGCCGCCGGCCATGAAAGCACCCCGGACCATGCCGCCAGCCACGAGGATATGGGCGAAGGCGCTGCAAATGTGCACACGACGGGCACTTCCGATGCCAGCAACATGCAGCACGGCAGCGAAACTCCGGACAGCGGCGCTCACCACGAATAATCAACTGCCATGCAGAAAGATGCAGGCATCGCCATTACCGGCGCTGCGGGCTTTATCGCGTCCTATCTTGTCGGCTACCTGAACCGGCTCGGCTACGAGAACCTGTACCTGGTCGATGAGTTCGACCGGCCCGAAAAGGCCGCGAACCTCGCCGGCAAGCGGTACACGATGGAGATCGACCGGCTGGTATTCCACGACTGGTGCATCACCCACCCAGGTCGGATACAGTACATGTTCCATCTCGGGGCGCGTACCGATACCACCGAGATGGATTACGAGGTGCACCGCAGGCTTAACCTCGAGTACAGCCAGGATATGTGGCGCATCTGCACGATGCAGAATATCCCGCTGGTGTACGCCTCCTCGGCCGCGACCTACGGGGGCGGCGAGCACGGCTACAGCGACGATCACAGCGTCGTGCCGGAGCTCCGGCCATTGAATCCCTATGGCCAGTCCAAACAGGATTTCGACGTCTGGGCGCTCGCGCAGCAGGACGCCCCGCCGTTCTGGGCGGGCGTGAAATTCTTCAACGTCTACGGCCCGAACGAGTACCATAAAGCGCGGATGGCCTCCGTTATCCTGCACGCCCACCGGCAGATCGGCCAGACCGGCGGCATGAAGCTGTTCCGCTCGCATAACCCCGCATACAGCGACGGGGGACAGATGCGCGACTTCGTCTATGTCAGGGACGTGGCCGAAATGTGCACCTGGCTCATGGAGGCCCAGCCGGAACCGGGGCTTTACAATGTGGGCTCGGGCGAGGCGCGCAGCTTCCTGGACCTGGCCCGTGCGGTATTCGCC
>JASLDA010000016.1 GCA_030151745.1 Chitinophagaceae bacterium
CACGCAGGCCGCGGGCACCTTCATGCCTTCGCAGATGTTCTTACCGACGGAATAGGGCATGCAGTCATAAAAAGGAAGATGCTCCAGGGCCCACCACTGGACGCCGGCGGCAAGGAACACGCCCAGGATGAACGCGGCGGTGTTGGGGTATTTCGGCAGCAGCGGACGGATCTTCCGCGCCCAGACGAGGAGGATGACGGAGACGACCAGGAGGATCACATCCTTCCAGAAGGTCTCGCTGTTCGAGATCTTGATGCAATCCCCGAAGCAGCCGCATTCGCGCACCTTGGCGGAGTGCCGGATCACGTCCCAGTAGTAGATATAGGCGGTCAGGAAAGTGAAGAACAGGTTCAGCAGGAACATCGGCCAGGCAAAGAAGCGCCAGATGAAGCCCAGGATCAGGGCGATGCCCAGTATGATCTCCAGGGCGATCAGGACCACCGAAAACCCGAGCGCATGGTCTGCCAGGCTGAACATCAGGTCGTGGCCCCAGCCCATGCCGGCCTTGGTGAAATCCTGCGCGAAGACCTCGAAGAACTCGGTCATCTTATTGGCGAGCCCGGAGGGATCGTTCGCCTTTACAAGACCGGAGAATATAAAGAGCAGTCCCGTCAGGATGCGGAGTATATTCAGCACGATGGTGCCGCCGCCGAGCGGCTTGCGATTTGAACCCGTAGTTGTTGTAGCCATAGAATTCGCGGCCGGAGCCATTGCAGGGAAAAGGTTTCTGTTGTTCTGATATCCGCTTCCGGATAGATTGCGTTATATCGTAAGTTTCAAAAAAAGCAGCTGGTCTTGGGTACGGATGATTGCAGGCCGGCAAAGCCTGCGTGAAATGCAGGCGCCGCCGAGCCGAAGACTCCCGATCAGGTCCCCGGGTTGGATTTGATCAGCGCAAACACCGCATAATTAACAATATCCATGAAGTTCGCATCGGCGCCTTCGCTGACCAGGGTCTCGCCCTTGTTGGCTATGATCTGCTTGATGCGGAGCAGCTTTACCAGGATCAGGTCCACCAGGCTTTCCTGGCTCATGTCCCGCCAGGCCTCGCCGTAGTCGTGGTTCTTCTGGAGCATCAGCGCCTCGATACGGCCGGCCTGCACGTCGTATGCGGCCTGCGCCGCGTCTGCGGGCCAGTCGAAATCCGGGTCCTCCCTGGCCTCGTCCTGGATCAGGGCGATGATGCCGTAGTTGACGATACCCACGAACTCGCTGCCGATGCTGTCGGCGATATACTGGACGCCGGTCTCCTGGATCTGCCGGATGCGCCAGGCCTTGATATAGATCTGGTCGACGATGGAGATCGGCCTCAGCACGCGCCAGGACGTGCCGTAGTCGGCAGCTTTGCGGACGAAAAGGCTTTTGCAGGCATCTACTACCTGCCGGTATTGCTGGAGTGTCTGGGACAAAACGGGCGTGGAATTGGCAATGCCGGTATCGTGCATTTTCTTTGAAAACAGGATGGGTTTCAAAAATACGCTTTTGCCTGCAGCCGCCTCCCTGCAGGCCCGCGGACGCATACTGGATCTTTCGGAGTCGGTGGTGATGGGCATTCTCAACGCCACGCCCGACAGCTTTTATACCGGAACGTTTAATATCACGGCATCCGTAGCGCTGGCCGGCGCCATGCTGGCGGCCGGGGCCACGATCCTGGATATCGGGGGCGCCTCCACCCGCCCCGGCGCGGCGGAGGTATCGCCGCAGGAAGAGGCGGACCGGGTCCTGCCGCTCATCGAAAGCCTGCATGCCGCGTTCCCGGATACCTGGCTGTCCGTGGACACCTTTCACGCGGACGTAGCCGCGCAGGCCGTGCATGCCGGGGCCCGCATCGTCAATGACATCACGGCGGGAAGCGATCCCGGGATGCTGCGGACGGTTTCCGGCCTGGGCGTACCCTATATCGCCATGCATATGCAGGGCACACCGCAGACCATGCAGCAGGATCCGCAGTATGGAGACGTGGTCAGCGAGGTATTCGACTATCTCAAGGCCCGGACCCTGGCCTGCGGGGCCGCCGGGATTCACGATACGATCCTCGATCCGGGCTTCGGCTTCGGCAAGACGGTCGCTCACAATTTCCAGCTGCTGAACGGGCTCGGCAGCTTCCGCGCGCTCGGGCGGCCGATCCTGGCGGGGATCTCGAGGAAATCCATGGTATGCCGGCCGCTGGGCGTAAATCCCAGGGACGCCCTCAACGGCAGTACGGCGCTGCACATGGCCGCCCTCCGGGAAGGCGCCTCCATCCTCCGCGTGCACGACGTCCGGGAGGCCATGGAATGCATCATCCTGCACCGGGAATTCGGCAGGGTGGGAAATTTGCAATAGGCAATAAACAATAGGCAATAGGCAGTTCGCAGTTGGCTTCTGTGAAACATCTTTGCCGAAGTCCGGGCTTCATTTCCTTCCACCCCTTTCCAACTCTCCAACTTTCCAACACTCCAACCCTCCAACCTCCTTGACCCGCCTTCTCGATATCCGGCTTACGCAGTTCCGCTCCTACGGGCAGGCGGCATTTTCGTTTCCGGAACGGATCACCTGCATTACCGGCCGCAACGGCAGCGGCAAGACCGCATTGCTGGACGCTGTCTATTATCTCTGCTACACCAAAAGCTATTTCTCGGCCCAGCAGCAGCAGAGCGTGCAATTCGGCCGGGAGGGTTTCCGGGTCGACGGCCGCTTTGAGCGGGGAGCGGACGCCCAGATCATAACCTGCATCTGGCGCGGGGGCAAAAAGGAGCTCAGCGCGGACGGCTCGCCCTACGAGCGGATCTCGGACCATATCGGCCGCTATACGGCGGTGATGATCGCCCCGGACGATATGGCGCTGATCAACGGGGGCAGCGAAGGCCGGCGGCGCTGGCTGGACAGCATTCTCGGGCAGACCGACCGGGAGTACCTGGAGCGGTTGCTCGTCTACCAGCGTGTGCTGCAGCAGCGCAATGCCTGGCTGAAGCTGCAGGCCCTGCGCCCGGCAACGACCCGCGCCGAGCTCGAATTCTACAATACGCAGCTTGCAGATACCGGATCGTATATCCACCGCCGCCGCCGGGAATTTGCAGCCGCGTTCATCCCGCAGCTGCAATCCTACTACGAACGGCTTTCGGGCGCGGAGGAACCCGTAGGGCTCAGCTATGAAACAAGCCTGGACGAAGCACCGCTGCTTCAGCTGCTCGGGCAGCAGTTCGAGCAGGACCTGCGCCTGCAGCGCACGAACCGCGGCATCCACCGGGACGACCTGGACTTCTCCATCCGTGACGTGCCGCTGCGGCAATACGGCTCGCAGGGGCAGAAGAAGAGCTTCCTGTTCGCGATGAAGCTCGCGCAGTACCAATACGTCGCCCAGGCTCTGGGCTCGGCTCCGATGCTGCTGCTGGACGATATCTTCGAGAAGCTGGACCAGCAGCGGATGGAAGCGCTGCTGGCCATTATCCAGGCCCCGGACTTCGGCCAGGTATTGCTGACGGATACCCATGCCGAGCGGGTCCGGCACGCATTCGGGGCCGCGGCAACGCTAGGGGAGATTCGGTTGAATTAGTCAATTAGCCAATTAGTCAATTGGTCATTGGTCAATTGGCGGATTGGAAGGGCTTGAAAGACGTTGGGAACGGAGGCCGGACGACAATCCACGCCCGGGCTCTGAGCTACCGGCTATTCAGGCACGGAAACATTCGGCATGTCGAATTTTACTTTCAACCTCGCGCTTGGATCAGCTCGCCCTTTCCAGGCCTTTTGAATTTTACCTTAAAAAAATTCCCCCTAAAACCCCTTCGTCTTCCAGGCGTCCGCATGCTACCTTCGCGGCCATGAAAAAAATCCTGCTGGCGCTGACGGCGGCCCTGACCGTCTTCACCGCGCGTGCCGACGAAGGCATGTGGATCCCGAGCCTTATCGGCAAGAACTACGATGAAATGGTCCGCCTCGGCCTCAAGCTTTCAAAAGAAGATCTCTACGCCATCAATCACAGCTCCCTGAAGGACGCCATCATGCAGTTCGGCGGGGGCTGCACGGCAGAGATGGTCTCAGGAAACGGCCTGCTTATCACCAACCACCACTGCGGCTATGGCTCGATCGCAGGTCTTTCTTCCGTCGAGCACAACTACCTCGACAACGGCTTCTGGGCTCACAACATGGCCGAAGAGCTGCCGGCTCCCGGCCTGAGCGTCATCTTCCTGCAGTCGATCACGGATGTGACCGCCGAGGTCGGCAAGGCGATCGGCAAGAGCACCGGCGAAGCGGCCACCAAGAAGCTCGATGCCTTCCGCAAGAAGCTGGAGGAGCGCGCTGCCGAAAAGGGCAAGTACGTAGCCAACCTCAAGGAATATTTCAACGGCAATCAGTACCTGCTGCTGGTCTATAAGAAATTCACCGACGTCCGCCTCGTAGGCACCCCGCCGAAGAGTCTGGGCAAGTTCGGCGGCGATACCGACAACTGGATGTGGCCCC
>JASLDA010000035.1 GCA_030151745.1 Chitinophagaceae bacterium
CCTGAACCGCGTGCGCCTGATAAATACCGGCGCCGTGCTGGACCTGCTGGTGGCCGCCGGGTTGTCATACCCGCTGTACTGCTGGCTGGGCCTGCCGGGAGTCGCCATAGCGTTCATGGTCTGCTCCTATGTGCAGGCGGCGTTCTACCTGTACCATACATCCCGCCTGCTGGGCCGTTCCGTATGGGACCTGGTGCCGGCCATGGAATGGACTATCCTGATGCTCGTATATCTCGCCGCGGAAAAGGCCATACGCGCGGCCTTCCTGAGCATGGCGTCGGCGCGCGACACCTTACTTTTGGGAGGAGCCGTGACCCTGCTGCTGATCGGCGGCTCGCTCTATCCCATTATCTTCCGCAAGCGACATGGATCGTAAACCGTATCCCCGCAGTTTCCGTACGCTCGACAACACCGGCTTCGGTGCAAATCCCGAAGCCGAAGGCCCGCGCCTGATCAATAAGGACGGCTCCGTGCATCTCCGCAAGACCGGCATCCCCTTCCTGTCCCGGCTGAGCCTGTACCACAGCCTGCTGCGCATGTCGCGGATCAGGTTCCTGCTGCTTGTCGCGGCCTTCTATACCTGCGCCAACCTGCTCTTCGCATCGATCTATTTCCTGATCGGCGTGGGGCACCTCACCGGCACCGAGCATGCCACGACCGTCGCGCAGCGCTTCCTGGAGGCCTTTTTCTTCTCCTCGCAGTCGCTTACGACCGTCGGGTACGGTCATGTCGCTCCCGTCGGTCCGCTGGCCAACCTGATCGCCGCGACCGAATCCCTGGTCGGGATCATGCTGTTCGCCCTGGTGACGGGCATGTTCTATGCCCGATTTTCGCGGCCCCGGGCCTACCTGGCGTTCAGCGACAATATGCTGGTGGCGCCCTTCCGCAGCGGCCGCGCCCTGATGATCCGGGTGGCCAGCAGCAAGAACAACCATCTCACCGACCTCGAAGGCCAGGTCACGGCCGCGCTGCATCTCGACGACAGCGGCAAGACGACGACCAAGTTCTTCCCCCTCCGGCTGGATATCTCTAAGATCGGCTCGCTGGCCCTGAACTGGACGCTGGTGCACCCCCTGGACGAGGAAAGCCCGATGTACGGCTATACGGAGGCGGAGTTCAGGAACAGCCGCATCGAGCTGATCGTGACGATCAAGGCTTTCGACGATCACTATTCGAACACTGTGCAGCAACGTACGTCCTATACCTTTTCCGACCTGGTATACGGCGCGAAATTCGCCCCGATGTACAGTCGCGGCGCAGGCTCCGCCGGGACCGTGCTGGCGCTGGACAGGATCAACGCATACGAGACTGTATCCTTGCCCGATCCGGAATCTGTGCCGGCGGCGCACCCTTCCTTTGTAAGTGCAAAGACCTAGCTTTGTGCTATGCCGGCGACAATCCAGACAGCCCAGGGACCAGACTATTTCATCGGCCTGGAAGCCCAGTACGGCGCGCATAATTACCATCCGCTTCCCGTAGTCCTGAACCGGGGCGAAGGGGTGCATCTGTACGATGTCGAAGGGAAGCGCTACTTCGATTTTCTCAGCGGCTATTCCGCCGTGAACCAGGGCCATTGCCATCCCCGGATCGTGCAGGCGCTGATCGACCAGGCCAGCCGGCTGACGCTCACCTCCCGAGCTTTCTACAACGACCAGCTGGGCGAATACGAAGCCTATATCACCAGGCTTTTCGGCTACGAAAAGGTGCTGGCCATGAATACCGGCGTAGAGGCCGTGGAGACGGCGCTGAAGCTTGCCCGCCGCTGGGGCTATATGGTGAAAGGCATCCCGGAAAACCAGGCCCGGATCATCGTCTGCGAACAGAACTTCCACGGCCGCACGCTCAATGTGATTTCCTTCAGCACCGATCCCGATGCGAAGCGGGCATTCGGTCCTTATATGCCGGGTTACGTGGTTATCCCCTACAACGATATCGCCTCGCTGGAGGCGGCGCTGCAGGAGCCGAATATCGCCGCGTTCCTGGTCGAGCCGATCCAGGGCGAGGCCGGGGTCGTCGTTCCCGACGAAGGCTTCCTGGCCAAGGTCCGCGAGCGCTGCACCGCCGCCAATGTGCTGCTGATCGCCGACGAGATCCAGACCGGGCTCTGCCGCACGGGTAAGATGCTGGCCTGCGACCACGAAGGCGTCCGTCCCGATCTGCTGATCCTGGGCAAGGCCCTGTCCGGGGGAATGCTCCCCGTGAGCGCGGTGCTGGCCGACGACGAGATCATGATGACGATCAAGCCGGGAGAGCACGGTTCCACCTACGGCGGCAACCCACTGGCCTGCCGCGTGGCCGTCGAAGCGCTGCAGGTGCTGCAGGACGAAGACATGGCGGAGAACGCGGAAACCCTCGGCGCGTATTTCCGTGAAAGACTTACGGCCATGGGGCATTCCCATATCGCCACCGTACGCGGAAAAGGCCTGCTGAACGCGGTAGTCATCGATCACCCGGAACCCGACGCGGCCTGGCAGCTTTGCCTGGAATTGCGCGACAACGGCCTGCTCGCGAAACCTACGCACGGCCATATCATCCGCCTGGCGCCCCCGCTGGTCATCGACCGCGAAGGGATCGACGAATGCCTGGACATCATCCGTAAAAGCCTCGAACGCTTTGCCTGAAGAAAAGCTGCCGAAAATTCCCGATACGCATCTCCATCATGAAGAGATCGTTCACCGCGAGCCGCACTCGTCTTCGCCCGCCTTTCTGACCGATGTCGTCATCGGCATGAGCGACGGGC
>JASLDA010000040.1 GCA_030151745.1 Chitinophagaceae bacterium
TACGCAGCTCCTTGCGCAGCTGGGCGCCTTTCACGATGAGCGTATAGGTGCCGGCATGCTCCGTGAAACCGCTGGAACCGGCTACCGGCCCGATACTGACCGAATATACTATGGAGCCTTCCGTAAAGGCCCCCTGGGCATAAAGGACTGAGGCACTGAACAGAAAAATAATAAGGATCAGGTATCTCATGAGACTGTGATTACCGTTTAAAGGTAACCCTTAGCCTCATGCGTGATGCAAACAAGGGGCCGATTCCACATGGATCCGGGGCGGCAGCGGCAAGATCGAAACGTTATCGATGAAGACCCTACTTCTTCAGCTCCGCAAACGTCTCATCCAGCCGCTGGATCTTCTTTTCGCTGGCCGTCGCTTCGGTAACCTTGACATCGTAGCCGGTCTGCCCGTCTGCGGCGTTCCAGTCGCCGGTATAGGTCTTGCCTTTCAGCGTAAGCTCCATGCTGCTGTTCGCCGGCTCCGGTTCCTCGACAAACTGCCACTTATCTCCCTCCGTGCGGGTAACCGCGAGCAGCACCCAATCGTCCTGGTCCCCGAACTTGTAAATCGCTTCCCAGGAACAGATACCCTGCGGGCAACCTCCTTTGAGGGAGCGGATATATATCTGGATCGGGATCTCCCCGTCCAGATATCCGGTGTAGTATTTCCGGTCAGCAATGACTTCCGGGGCTTTCTTGTTGCGTTCCTGCTGGTTCTCGTCGGCATGCTCCGCCGTCTTTTTCGCACTCGTATCGGCAAGCGCTTCCGGGTGCTTGCGGTAATAATACCGGGCATCCTCCCATTCATCGCGGTTATTGGCTTCGTAAACCTCGCCGAGCCTTCCGCCATAATAGGCTTTATTGATTTCCACGATATCGCTCACCATAAGGCCGTAGCTGCGGCGGGTAACGGCATCGGCGAAGAACAGCAAGCCTGTAAAGCGGGTCGGCGCCAGCTTCTCGTATAGCCGCTCCCGGGTCTCGCGCTGCTTGGTAAGCTCGTAGCGCACCGGGATAATGCTCTCCCAATGCAGGCCCAGCAATTCGCCGTTCTTCATGAGCGTATCGAATTCCTTATGGAGCTGGGCGTTGAAGGACGAGTCGGCCCGCATGATGCGTACGGGATTTTCCTGGAAGCTCATCGCTTCCCTGAAGGCCGCCGAACTGCTGTCGCTGTATTGCAGCACCAGCATGGTCAGGGTGTCGAGCCCAGGCCATAGCTTGATGTAGCACTCGGCATCTTTATCGGCGAGGCAGCCTTCGAGCTTGTTTACGAGACTTTGCTCGGTCTTGGCATAGGGGTCGAACGCGGGGCGCCTGCCCTTGCCCTTCTGGGCGTGGAGCGCGGTCCAGGACAGGAGCAGCAGGCAAAGGAGAGGCAGAAAGCGCTTCATGAAGCTATACTCGGCAAGTGATAAATCGTAACAAGCTTCGCTTGGGAATTCACGAATTTATCACTTGCCGGGTATTAAATTACATCAGCGCAGCTCCCGGAGCTTTTCCGCCGGCCTGGCAATGACGGCCGCAGTGGCGGATTCGACGATCGGCCGCTCGATCAGGGCGGGGTGCGCAGCCAGCTCGTCCAGTACCTGCGCTTCAGACAAGGGCTTGTCTTTCAACTCTTCCTTGAAATAAGGCTCCGAGCGCCTCAGGATATCGGAGGCTTTCAGTCCCAGCTTCTTCAGCAGGGCGCGGAGCTCCTTCTTATTGAGCGGCTCGCTCAGGTACAGCCGTACCTGGTGCGGAATGTTCTCCGCTTCCAGGAATTCCAAAGCCTCGCGGCTTTTAGTGCAACGGGGGTTGTGGTAGATCGTTAGCATGATTTAGTTGGCAGTTTGCAGTGCACTTAGCTGGACTATATATGCAGTCGTGCAATCCCGATACTCGATACCTGATACCAGAATCCGGCCAGGTCCCTTACACTGTCATTTCCGGCACATCGTCGCTGATGACGAGCCGGCCCGCCGTCTTGGCCCTGATCTCTTCGACGCTCACGCCCGGAGCGCGCTCATCGCAGCGGAAGCCCTCGTCGGTGATGCTGAACACCCCCAGATCGGTAACGACCTTCTTCACGCAGCGGACGCCGGTCAGGGGCAGGCTGCATTGCGGCAGCAGCTTGCTTTCCCCCTTAGGATTGGTATGCTGCATCGCCACGATGATATTCTTCGCGGCCGCCACCAGGTCCATGGCGCCGCCCATTCCCTTTACCATCTTGCCGGGGATCTTCCAGTTCGCGATATCGCCGTTTTCGGCTACTTCCATGGCGCCGAGCACCGTCAGATCCACCTTGCCGGCCCGGATCATTCCGAAGGACATGGCGCTGTCGAAAATGGCGGAGCCGGGCAGCGTCGTGATAGTCTGCTTGCCGGCGTTGATCAGATCCGGGTCCTCTTCGCCTTCATAAGGGAAAGGTCCCATGCCGAGCAGGCCGTTCTCCGATTGCAGGACGACGGAAACACCCTCGGGGATATAATTAGCGACCAGCGTCGGAATGCCGATGCCAAGGTTCACATAATACCCGTCCTGAAGCTCCCGGGCGATACGCTGGGCGATTTGGTTTTTATTGAGTGGCATTATAACAGCGTTAGATAAAGTTGGATAGTGTTGGATAAAGTTGGGTAGAGTTCTGCTTATACATCCAGTAACTCCTGAGGAAAATCATAATCCGCATGAACAAGAAATGGCACTGTCGGCTCCCGTAAGGTTCCGGAATCGGAAGATAAGTCCTTCGCTTCCGGCTTCGTTTTGAACTCGGCTTTTGACAAGTAGGAAATAAAATGATGGAGCTTGACGCCGAGATGTTCCGATGCAGTTTTCATAGAGCTAAAAATC
>JASLDA010000054.1 GCA_030151745.1 Chitinophagaceae bacterium
CGGGTAGAAATAGTCGCCCTCCCTGCGGCTTCTCAGGGTCAGCGGGAATACGATATGCCGGGCGTCGAGCAAGGCCATATCCGGATCTGCCGGGATCTCCCCGGGCAGCGGCTTCATGCGGATGCGCAGCTCGCCGAGCCTGCAACGGATCGTCCCCGGGCCCTCTATCGTGATGAGATCGGCCTCTACCGGGTCCCGGGCGGTTACGATCAGGAAATCCCGGTCCCGGACGATCCGATGCGTTTCGCTCTGCAGGCAGCGGCCGCTCCCCGAGTCCATCAGCGCCACGATCCCCGGCACCTGCTCGCTGCCGAATCCGAAGGGCTGAAAGAGCTCGTACACGATGGTCTCGGGCTGTGCCTGCTTGCGCAGCAGGCGCAGCGGCACGTAATGATCCCGTCCCCGGGCTTCGATCAATCTGTTCATGATGGTGTCAAGCGCGCTGCGGTAGATCGGCAGGCTGCCGGCCACTCGCCTCGCGGTCTGCGCGATCCGCGCGCCGGCGCCGGGCTGCAGCCGCTCGAGTATGGGCAGCACCTGGTGGCGGAGCGCATTGCGCAGGTATTTATCGCCGGCATTGCTGGAGTCTTCGCGCCAGGCGATGCCTTGCCGCACGGCATAGTCGCGGATCGCGGCGCGGCCGGCAAACAGGAGCGGGCGGGCAAGCGCCCCGGCCCGCAGGGGGATTCCCTGCAGCCCGCTCAGGCCGGTGCCGCGGATAAGGTTGATCAGTACGGTCTCGGCCTGGTCGTCTGCATGATGGGCGGTCAGGATGGCGGTATAGCCCTCCGCGGCGCGGAGCGACTCAAACCAGTCGTAGCGCAGCGTACGCGCCGTCATCTGTATGCTCTGCCCGGCTCCTGCGAGGGCTACGGTATCGAAGCGCCGCACATGCAGCGGCACTTGCTTTGCCGCCGCCCATTGGCGCAGGAACAGCTCATCGCCTTCCGATTCCTCGCCGCGCAGCAGGAAGTTGCAGTGCGCAGCCGCAAAGGGGATCTTTGCGGCCAGCAGCAAATTCGCCAGCACCATGGAATCCAGGCCGCCGCTCAGGGCAAGCAGCACCGGCCGGTTTGCCGGCACGGCGCAGCGCGGCCAATGCACCAGGAAATCCTGCAGCAAATCGCTCATCAATAGGCCAGGTCTTCGTACGCGCTTTGCAGCTCGCTGTAAGTATGCATATCCCCGGCTGCCCTTGCCACGGCCAGGCCGCGCTCGAACATGCCGATGGCCTCCTCCGCCCGGTTCCCGCGCTCCAGGAGCTTTCCCAGGTGATAATAGGTTGCTACATATTCGGGCGAGCGATCCAGGTTGATACGGAACGCAGCTTCCGCCCGGTGATCATCACCTGCCTTGATCCATTCCAGTGCCAGGGCATGATTCAGGAAAGGATCGTCAGGCGATTGCTGCAGGAACTGCTGCAGCTGCTCGATACGACTGGCCATAAGCGTTCGGTAATTGCTCAAAATTAAAAAGCCTCCGCCAATAGGCGGAGGCTTTTAACGGAATATCGGTTCTCAATGCGCGATCACGATCCGCTGGCGGGCGAAGCTGCCATCCTTCCCGGCGTAATCGATGAGGTATATGCCGGACTGCAGGTTTTCGCTGCTGATCCGCTCCATGCCGTAGCCGTAGTTCCGGCGCAGCACCTCGCGGCCGGTCACGTCGAGCACCCGGATCTGTCCTTCGCGGCTGCCGCTGCCGTCCACCAGGACGGTGAAGGAATTATTGGCGGGATTCGGCATGGCGCTGAGCCGGACGGGTACCGCGCTCAGGGGCTTGATCGACAGCGGGGATCCTACATAGAAGCTCTGGCGGAAGCCGGCGCCGAAATTGCCGCTGTACGCTACCTGGAGCGCCAGCGGGAAGGTAGTCACCGAATCGTAGACCCGGATGCTGCCGGATGTCGAGGAAAAGGAGCTGAGGCCGGTGCCGGTGAAATAGCCGACAGTGCTGCCGCTGGGGATATCGAGGTATCCGCCCAGCGCGCTGTCCGTCACGACGAACGTATAGGCGCCGTCCGCCAGGTGGAAGCTTTGCTCGCAGGTCGTGGAAATGGGGCAGTCCAGATTCTGCTGCACGACATTCCCCTGGGCATCCAGGATCTTCCAGCTTGTCTGGCTGATACCGCTTGCGGTATACCGGCTCTCCGCGTTGGAGCGCAGCTGCACCTTGAGGTCTGCAGGCCAGGCCGGGGCGGCGGTAAAGGTGCTGCTCAGGCTGTTGTTGAGCGCGTCGGCATCAGCTTGCCCGTTCACCTGAATGATCTTGACGTAGAAGTTATAATCGCCGCTCGGCAGCTGCAGCTGCTGCATCGGGGGCAGGTTGATATCGCGGCTTTCCAGGCTGGCCAGGGAGCCGGTCCAGGTATAGCTCAGCGGCAGCTTGCCGACGACGCCGTACTCGAACTGAATGCTGGTAACGGCGCTCGAGCCGCTGTTGCGGATCGTGATGATGGGGCTCGTCGCTGTCGGGTTCTGACGGAAATGATACTCGGCCTTAGTCGGCGCAATGATATCCTCTATACCTGCGTCGAGCGTTTTGTTCATTGCTCCGTAGTGCATGACCACCCCGCTGATGATATAAGAGGCCGGACTGCCCCCGCCGGTGGTATGGCTGGTATAGGGCGGGAAGCTCATCCCCAACTGGAAGCTGCTGCCGCCCACAACTGCCGGAAGCGTATAGTTAAAGCTGTTGACCAGCGCGCCCGGGCACCAGTTGGCGCGGGCATAG
>JASLDA010000356.1 GCA_030151745.1 Chitinophagaceae bacterium
CGAAATCCCGGATCAGATCAGGGCCAACGAGGTCCTGATCAAGTTCGCCCGGAAATACAATGTGCCCATCATCGCTTCCAACGATTCGCACTACGTCGATATCGAGGATTTCAACGCGCACGACATCCTGCTTTGCATCAATACCGGAGAAAAGCAGAGCACCGAGAAATACATAGACGGCGATGAAGACGAGGTGAACCGAAACCGCCGCTTCGCCTTCTACAACGACCAGTTCTACTTCAAGACCACGTCGGAGATGACCAAGCTCTTCTCCGATCTGCCGGAAGCGATAGAGAATACCCAACTGATCGTCGACAAGATCAAGCCGCTGAAGCTGGAGCGGGATATCCTGCTGCCGCACTACCAGGTGCCGGAAGGCTATACCATGGATACCTGGCTGGAGGAGCTGACCTGGAAAGGCGCTCACAAGCGCTACCATGAATTGACGGCGGAGATCGAGGAGCGCATCAAGTTCGAGCTCTTTACCATCCGCACGATGGGGTTTGCCGGCTACTTC
Organism: Chitinophagaceae bacterium; assembly: GCA_030151745.1. Lineage (GTDB taxonomy): Bacteria > Bacteroidota > Bacteroidia > Chitinophagales > Chitinophagaceae > UBA1952. The sequence goes on from JASLDA010000356.1 coordinate 518, forward strand.
CTCATTGTACAGGACTTCATCAACCACGGCAAGGATATCGGCGTATTCGTGGGGCCGGGCCGCGGGTCTGCCGCGGGCTCCGTCGTGGCGTTCTGCGTGGGCATCACGAACATCGACCCGATCAAGTACAAGCTGCTGTTCGAACGCTTCCTGAACCCGGAGCGGAAGAGCATGCCCGATATCGATACGGACTTCGATGACAGCGGCCGGCAGCGCGTTATCGACTACGTCGTCAACAAATACGGAAAGACGCAGGTAGCGCAGATCGTGACCTACGGTACGATGGCGGCGAAAAGCTCCATCAAGGACGTAAGCCGTGTGCTGGACCTGCCGCTGCCGGAGGCGAATGCCCTGGCCAAGCTGGTGGCGGAAAAGCCGGGCATCAGCCTCAAGCGCCTGCTGCATGCGCCCCTGACGGGAGACGGCTCCCTTTCGGACAAGGAAGGCCTCGGCGGCGAGGATATCATGGGTGCCGAACGGCTGCGCGAGATCTACAAGGAAAACTCCCTGCACTCCGCGGTCCTGCACGAGGCCGAAAAACTGGAGGGCTCGGTGCGCAATACCGGTATCCACGCGGCCGGCATCATCATCGCCCCCAGCGACCTGACGGAGCTGATCCCCGTATCGACGGCCAAAGACTCCGACCTGGTGGTGACGCAATTCGGCGGCAATGTGATCGAGAGCGCCGGCGTCATCAAGATGGACTTCCTGGGGCTGAAGACCCTGACCATCCTGAAGGACGCGCTGGCGCTGATCAAGCGCAACCACGGCGTTGACATCGTGCTCGACGATATCCCGCTGGACGACGAAAAAACGTACGAGCTCTACCAGCGCGGCGATACCAACGGCACGTTCCAGTTCGAATCCCCGGGCATGCAGAAATACCTGCGCGAGCTCAAGCCGACCGTCTTCGACGACCTCGTAGCGATGAATGCCCTGTACCGCCCAGGGCCGATGGCATATATCCCGCAGTTCGTGCGGCGTAAGCACGGCGAGGAGCCGATCGTGTATGATCTCCCGGAAATGGAGGAATACCTCGCCGAAACCTATGGCGTAACGGTCTACCAGGAACAGGTGATGCTCCTCTCGCAGAAACTGGGGGGATTCTCCAAAGGCGATGCGGACGTGCTCCGGAAGGCCATGGGCAAGAAGCAGAAGGCCGTCCTGGACAAGATGAAGGGACAGTTCATCGAAGGCGCCACCAAAAAGGGGCACGATGCCGCGATCCTCGAAAAGATCTGGACCGACTGGGAAGCTTTCGCCCAGTACGCGTTCAACAAGTCGCACTCGGTTTGCTATGCCTTCGTAGCTTACCAGACCGCTTATCTCAAGGCGCACTATCCCGCGGAATACATGGCCGCGGTGCTGAATAACGCCGGCTCCATCGATAAGATCCGCTTCTTCATGGAAGAGTGCCAGCGCATGGAGCTGCCGGTTCTCGGCCCGGACGTGAACGAGTCCCTGAAAGGATTTGCGGTACCTACGACCAATACGATCCGCTTCGGGCTGAACGCCGTGAAAGGCGTAGGCGAAGCGGCGGTGGAAGACATCATCCGCGAACGCGAGGAGAATGGCGCTTACCTGAGCGTGCACGATTTCATCTGCCGCATCAACCAGAAGACCGTCAATAAGAAAACGCTGGAAAGCCTGGTGCTGGCGGGTGCGCTGGACGGCTTCAAGGAGCTGCACCGCGCGCAGTATTTCCATCGCCCAGCCATAGATCCGGAAAGCGGGCTGGACCGCCTGGTGCGCTTCGGCAACCAGGTGCAGGGCAGCAAGGCGATGGCTACGAACAGCCTCTTCGGAGATGTGGCGATGCCTGAGATCAAGCCGCCGGCCATCCCCGAATGCGAGCCCTGGAATCTCTCGGAGCTGCTCGAAAAGGAGAAGGAGGTCGTAGGTATCTATATCAGCGCGCACCCGCTGGACGGCTTCAAATGGGAGATGGATCACTATGGATTCCTTCCCATCGCCGAGCTGGAGAATTATAAGGGCAAGCAGGTGAAGCTCGCAGGCTTCGTCAGCGATGCCGCGCATATGGTGACCAAGAAAGGCTCCAAGTTCGGCCGCTTCATTATCAACGATTACAGCGGCAACTTCGAGATCACGATGTGGGAAAACAACTACGTGCAGTGGGGCAATTTCCTGGACAACGGGCAGAAGCTCGTGATCACCGGCGTTTACGGCGAGCACCGCTTCCGCCCGGGCGTAATGGAGTTCAGCATCTCCAGCGTCACCCTGCTGGCAAATGTGCGCAAGAGCATGACCAAGCGCATTTCCATCGGGCTGCATTCCCACCAGGTCAACGAGGAGCTCGTTCAGTTCCTGGTGAATAACATAAAGCAAAGCCCCGGCAGTACCGAACTCTGCATCCAGATCCGCGACGAGGCCGACGACCAGGTGATCCGGCTGCGCTCCGGTGGCCAGAAGTTCAGCCCGGACGATGCTTTCGTGGCTTTCATCCAGGAGCGAGGAATCCCCTATCATATCGAGCTGGCTTCGTAAGACGGACTTGGTTCCATGCCGGATTGCGGTCCCGCCCGTACAGGAAGGATCCTGCCTTTTTGCTGTTCTTAGGTGTTAAGCGTCAGGCCGGAATGGCCGCTTCCTGTCATTCTACGACCTTCGCCGCATAATAGCCACAGCCTATCCACATATGCGCAGGCGCTTGCGCAATGGCATTAACTTTGAGCCCCTTTAGTAAAACATCAAATCATGGCAGCTGTATTCACTGATGCAAATTTCGACACCGAGGTCCTGAGCTCGGAAAAACTCACCATCGTCGATTTCTGGGCTCCCTGGTGCGGTCCCTGTCTCGCCCTCGGCCCGACCATCGACGCGCTTTCCAAAGACTATGAAGGAAAGGTGAACGTCGGCAAGGTCAACGTCGACGAGAATTCCGAGCTTTCCGTCAAGTACGGTATCACCTCGATCCCCTGCGTGCTCTTCATCAAGGGCGGCCAGGTTGTCGATAAGCAGGTCGGCGCCGCTCCGAAGGCCGTCTTCGATAAGAAGATCCAGGCCCATATCTGATTGGCTTCGTGCCGGTAGCACAGAGGCTGTCCCCCAAAGGACAGCCTCTGTTTTTATTTGGGACCGCAGACCGGCCCCGGGAGACGGACAGCGCTAGTTGATTTCTTGAATTCCCGGGCAGCGAATGAGCTTTTACCTTCGCTGCTCGCAATGATTTTTACCCCCGGATGCAAGCCCAGAACGACGTAGTTATAATCGGAGGCGGATTGGGAGGATTGCTCTGTGCGGTGATCCTGGCCAAGTCCGGGCTGCGGGTCTGCGTCCTGGAAAAGAACCGGCAGATCGGGGGCTGCCTGCAGACCTTCGCGTTTCAGAAAAAGGTCTTCGATGCCTGCGTGCATTATATAGGCGGGCTGGGCGAGGGGCATACGCTGAACCGTATCCTCAGCTATGCCGGGGTGATGGACGAGCTGCCGCTCCGGGAGCTCGACCCGCGGGGCTTCGACCGGATCATTTTCGGCAACGAGTCCCTCGCGTATCCCCTGGCGGCGAGGCCGTATTTCCGGCAGGAGCTGCTGCGGTTCTTTCCCGAAGAAGGGCCGGCCATAGACGCTTACCTGGAGCTGATCGGTAAAACATCGGACAGTTTTCCTCTTTACAAGCTGCGTGCGGGAGAGGCGTCGGAAAAGGAAGCTGCGATGGCGCCCGAGCTCGGCTCGACATTGCGGGGCCTTACCTCGAACGAGCGCCTGGTGCAGGTCCTGGCGGGAAACAATTTCCTGTACGCCGGTGTGGACGGCCTGACTCCCTTCTACAACCATGCGATGAGCACCGAAGCTTACCTCCACAGCGCGCATAAGATAGTTCCCGGTTCGAGCCGGCAGGCAGCCGCGCTATGGCGGCAGCTGCGCAAATCAGGGGGGAGGGTGGAGCGGTACGCGGAGGTGACGCGTGTCGTGCTGGAGGGGGACAGGATCGCTTGCGCCGAAACCCGTGACGGGCGGCATTTTTACGGGAATACCTTCATCTCCGCCGTGCATCCGCGGATCCTTTTCGGACTCACGGAATCGAAGCTGCTGCGGCCGGCGTTCCGGGAGCGCGTCGGGGCCCTGCCGCAGACGCCCCCCGCAGTGATGGTCAACCTGGTGCTGCGGCCGGGATGCCTGCCCTTCCGGGGCTGCAATATCTACTGGCATCCTTCCGGCGAAGCCTTGGCGAAGCCGGGGCCCGGGGGGATCGCCTGGCCGGACACGCAGGCGCTGTTTTATGCGGAAGACGCCTCCAGGCCGGGCTTCGCGGAATCGGTCAGCATTCTCGCATATGCCGATGCCGCGGATTTCGCGGCCTGGAGCGGATCTGAAAATACAGCAGGTCTGCAGGCCCCTCGTTCGGAGGACTATGCCCGCCGGAAGGATGCGTACACGAAGGCGCTTTTGGGAAAAACGTATGCCCGTTTCCCCGAGCTGGCTGCGGCTGCCGCCGGGTATACGCTCGCGACGCCGCTGACCTTCCGGGACTATACCGGGAATCCCGGCGGATCGCTCTACGGCGCGCTGAAAGACGTGAACAATCCGGCCCAGCACATGCTGTCCGTCCGTACCCGGATTCCCAATCTCCTGCTGACGGGGCAGCACGTCAATATGCACGGGGTGATGGGAGTAAGTATGACGGCGCTGGCTACCTGCGGCGCGATACTGGGACTGGAGCCGCTGCTGGAGCAGGTCCGGGGCGGGGCTATGGCATAATTTCTTCCTCTGCCAGGGCAAAGTCCCCGCCATGAAACTTCTCGTCTTGTCCGTACTTGCGCTGGCGGCCCTGACCGCTGCCTGCGAGGCCGGCCCCCAACGCAGCCGGGGCCGGGATTCTCTGAAGAAAATGCAGATCCCGGGCGTGAAGCGGCTCGATCCGGATTCTCCCCGCAACACCCGGATGCCGCTCGTCCCGGTGGACACGGCCCGGCAGGCCGGAATGCCGGTGCTGAGGCCGCCGAAGAATGTACAGCCGAAATAGCGGCAGGATGCATCTTTGCAGCCTTATGATGCAGCTTTCCGACCTGCGGGTCGTGTTTTTCGGGACCCCCGATTTTGCAGTCGCCTCCCTGCGCGCCATGGTCGAGGCCGGCGTGCAGGTGCTGGCCGTGGTCACGGCGCCGGACAAGCCGTCCGGGCGGGGCTTGCAGCTGCGGGCCACGCCCGTCAAGGAGTTTGCGGTTTCCAGGAACATCCCGGTATTGCAGCCCCCGAGGCTGAAGGCGCCGGAGTTCATTGCGGAGCTGCGGGCTTTGAATGCCGACCTGCATGTGGTCGTCGCGTTCCGCATGCTGCCGGAGGCCGTCTGGGCGATGCCGCCTATGGGTACGATAAATGTGCACGGCTCGCTGCTGCCGCAGTACCGGGGCGCGGCGCCGATCAACTGGGCGGTCATCAACGGCGAAGCCGAGACCGGGGTGACCACGTTCCGCCTCAGGCACGAGATCGACACGGGGAATATGCTCCTGCAGGACCGCGTGGCAATTGCGGACGAGGACGACGCGGGCACGATGCATGACAAGCTGATGGAGGCCGGGGCACGGCTGCTTGTGCGCACGCTGGAGGGGCTGGCCGGAGGATCGATAGAAGCGCGGCCGCAGCCAGAGGATGCCGACCTGAAACATGCGCCGAAGCTCTTCCGCGAGCATATGATCATCGACTGGAACCGGCCCGTAGCGCAGATCCGCAATTTCGTGCGGGGCCTCTCGCCTTATCCCGGGGCCATGACGCAGCTTCGGGGCAAGAGCCTGAAGCTGTACCGGGTGGAAGCGGAGCCTGGTGACGCCGCGGAGCCTGGGACGCTGGATTCGGATGGCCGGACCTACCTGCGCTTCGCCGGCGCCGATGGCTGGGTCAATGTGCTGGACCTGCAGCTCGAAGGCAAAAAGCGGATGTCAGCCGCCGATTTCCTGCGGGGCTTCCGCCTCTGAGCGGATCAGGTAGTCGATGGCGAGCGCATAGCCTTCAAGGCCGAGCCCGCTAATGGAGCCGATGCATTTCGAGGCGATATAGGACTGCCGGCGGTATTCCTCGCGCGCCATTACATTGCTGATATGCACCTCGATGACCGGGATGCCGATCGCCGCCACGGCATCGGCGATCGCGACGCTGGTATGCGTGTAAGCGCCGGCATTCAGGACGACCCCGGCGCAATTTCCCATGGCGGCATGCAGCGCATTGATGAGCTTGCCTTCCACATTGCTCTGGAAATACCCTATGGCCTGCGCCGGATAGCGGCTGCGCAGCACCGTCAGGAATTCGTCAAAGGAACGGCGGCCGTAGATCCCCGGCTCGCGTATGCCTAATAAGTTGAGGTTTGGACCGTTAATGATTTGGATATTCATGCTGAAATTCCCGATTCCGCAAGCGGGACCCGCGTATGAAGCAATGTTAGCGCTTAACTTTGATGAATAGCCTATTTGCAGTCTATGGCCAGTTTGGAAGAAGTTCTGAAAATGAAGCCGGTCACGAACGCGCATCTGCGTGCGTTTCTGAATATCATGGTTACCGGAGCCTGGCTGCAGGGGCGCATGAATACCATGCTGAAGCCTTTCGGCATCACGGAGCCGCAGTATAATGTGCTGCGCATACTCCGGGGGCAGCAGGGCCGCCCGATGAATCTTTACGAGATCAGCGACCGGATGGTGTATCCGACCTCGAATGTGTCGCGCATCATAGACCGCCTGCTGCTGAAGAATTACGTGAGCCGCGAAGCCAACGCCACCAACCGGCGGCGGGTGGATATCTCGATCACCCAGGATGGCCTGCAGCTGCTGACCACGCTGGAGCCGGTCGTCACCGAAGTGACCGGCAC
>JASLDA010000073.1 GCA_030151745.1 Chitinophagaceae bacterium
CCAAGAACTACATGACGGACAAGGAAGTCGGCGCGAAGCTCGTTCGCGAGGCATACGACCGCATGAAGTCCGAGCTGCGGGTATCGCATATCCTGGTGAGCGTTTCCCCGAATGCCGCGCCGGCGGATACCGCGAAAGCCTACGCGCGCATCGACAGCATCTACAAGGCCGTCACGAAGGGCAAGGCGGATTTCGCGGCGCTGGCCGCCAATTCCGACGACCGCGGCACCCGTGCCACAGGCGGCGACGTGGGGTATATGAGCGCGCTCCAGACGCCCTATCCTTTCGAGAACGCAGCTTACAATACCCCGGTCGGGAAGATCAGTCAGCCCTTCCGTACCATATTCGGCTATCATATCATCAAGGTCACCGACAAGCGGCCCTCGCGCGGCGAGCTCAAGGTGGCCCATATCCTGCTGACCACGCCGAAATCCCGCGGCGAAGGAGCCGAAGCCGCAGCCCTGAAGCGCGCGGATTCGCTGGAAAACCTGCTCCGTCACGGTGCCTCGTTCGATACGCTCGTCAAGCATTTCTCCGAAGACCGTCTTACGGTAAACGATGGCGGCGTGCTGCCCCCCTTCACCGCCGGCCGCATGGTGCCTGCATTTGAAGAAGCGGCCTTTGCGCTGAAAAAGCCGGGGGATGTATCGCAGCCGGTAAAGACCGAGTACGGCTATCATATCATCAAGCTTATCAGCAATACGCCGCTGAAGCCGTTCGACTCGATGCAGGAGAGCATCAGGCGCCGCGTCGAGAATGACGGCCGCAACCAGGCAGCCCAGGATATGTTCATGGCGAAGATCAAGCAGCAGAACGGATTCAAGGAGTATCCCGCGGCGCTGGAAGCGGTCAAGACCCGCTTCGTCAGCCTGCCGGATACCGGCTCCGCCGCCGGCCGCCTCAACAGCGACGATTTCCGGGGCCTGAACGACCCGCTCTTCGAGCTCGGCGGCCATAAATACCTGCAGGGCGATTTCCTGACCTTCGCCGAAAACCTGACCCGGGGCCGCATTGCCGGTCCCAAGGCGGCGGTCATCACCGATATCTACAAGCTTTACGTAGACCGCACGGTCAACGACTACGAAGAACATCGCCTGACGGAAACCAACCCGGACTTCAAAGCCCTGATGGAGGAGTACCGCAACGGCATCATGATCTTCGAGCTGATGGACCGCAACGTATGGGGCAAAGCCGGCCGCGACACTACAGGGCTTAAGGCCTTCTTCCAGGCCCATCCCAACAAGTATATGTGGGAGCCGGGCTTTTCCGGCGCCATCTATCACTTCAAGGACGAGGCGACGATGAAGAAAGGCATGGCCCTGCTGCAGCAAAAGGGCGGCGCCAAGGACTCTACGCTCAACCGCATCCTGAACCCCGAAGGCAGCGCCATGGATAATTTCACCGTGGAGCGCGGCCGGTACGAGTTCAGCCGGTTCAAGGATATTCCCCAGAGCTCGATCCAGCAGGGCAAGCTCAGCCCGGGCGTCAAGGTCGCCGACGGCACCTATACCGTGGTGCTCGCAGACAAGGTCTACGACGCGCCGACGCCGAAGAGCCTGGACGAGGCCCGCGGCTACGCGGTCGCCGAGTACCAGGACGTGCTGGAAAAGGAATGGAACAGCAGCCTGCGCAGCAAGTATCCGGTAAAGGTGGACGAATCCGTCTTCCGCTCGATGGTGCAGTAATACCGATCGGCGCCGAAGCCGCTGTTAAGAGCTCGGTCCGAAGCGCCGCTTGCATTCCCGGTACGGGAAGGAGTTACAGCAACTCTGAGGCCGATCCGGTATAAAAACCGCAGCAGCAGATAAATACGCAGCCGCGTTCCGCAAGATGGAACGCGGCTTCTTTATGCTCTCATCCCGGGATGGCGAGGGCACTATATTTGTGATCGATAGTTTTTAAAGCTACGCCCGCATCCCATGATCCTGACTCCCATCGACCGTGTAGACAGCATCTCAGCAGAGGATTTCCGTAAAAACTACCTTATTCCCAAACGCCCGCTCATCATCACGAATCTTGCCAGGACCTGGCCGGCATACAACAAGTGGAACTGGGATTTTTTCAAGTCGATCGTTGGCGAAGTTGAGGTCGGTGTCTACAACAATATCCGCGCGGGCGCAAAGGTGCCGGTGAACGGCGCCGACGATACCATGAAGTTCGGGGACTACCTGGACCTGATCCAGAAAGGGCCCGTAGAGCTGCGCATCTTCCTGTTCAATATCTTCAAATACGCGCCGCAGATCACAGAGGACTTCAGCTTCCCGGATCAATACACCAAAGCCTTTCTGAAACGCTATCCCATGCTCTTCGTGGGCGGCTCGGGATCCATAGCGCACATGCACTACGATATCGACCTGAGCCATATCTTCCATACGCAGTTCATCGGCCGCAAGCGGGTGCTGCTGCTGCCGAACGATCAGTCGCCCCTTATCTACCGCATGCCGCTGACGGTGGAAAGCGCCGCCTCCTTCGTGGATTGGGACAAGGGCGTCGACGAGACCAGGTTCCCTGCGTTGAAGCACGCGCGCGGCTTCGACGCCATCCTCGGCCACGGAGACACCATGTTCATGCCTACCGGCTACTGGCATCATATGCAGTACATGGACAGCGGCTTCGCCATGAGCCTGCGCGCGCTGCCGGAGGGAATCAGTCAAAAGCTTAACGGTCTGTACCATATCGTTCCGATGCGCACGATGAACAATATGCTCATCAAGATGGCTCCCGAATGGTGGTATAACAAGAAGCGCGAGATGGCCAAGGCCAACGCAGAACGAGCCATGCAGGCCGTGCTCTGACCCCGTTTCGAAACCGTGCTTTCCCCGTCCGGGCTTTTTCATTTCCCACCGGACGCATCATTCCTATAGCTTTATCGCTCATGAAGATATCCTTCCACGGCGCTGCGCGAACCGTTACCGGTTCCAAACATCTGATCCATCTTGACAACGGCAACAAGATCCTGCTCGACTGCGGCTTGTTCCAGGGGCTCGGCAAGGATACGATGCCTTACAACCAAAACTGGGGATTCGAGCCTTCGGAAATAGATGTGATGGTGCTCAGCCACGCGCACATCGACCACGTAGGCCTCGTTCCCAAGCTCATCCGGGACGGCTTTGCCGGCAGGATCTGGTGCACCGCCCCCACGGCGGACCTGGCGCGGATCCTCATGCGCGACAGCGCCCGCATCCAGGAAGGGGACGTGGAATACATCAACCGGAAGCGCCGAAAGGAGGGCCGGCCGCCGATAGAGCCGCTTTACACCGAAGCCGATGCGAACGAGGCGCTGGAGCGCTTCGAGCTGCTCGGGTACGATACGCCCGCGGAGATCCTGAAAGGCGTGCGCCTGCGCCTTACCGATGCGGGGCACCTGCTCGGCAGCGCATCCGTTCACCTGGAGATCAGGAACGGCGATACGCTCACCAGGCTGAGCTTTTCCGGCGATATCGGCCGCTACCATGACGCCATCCTGCGCGCGCCGGAAGAATTCCGCCAGGCGGATTATATCGTGATGGAATCCACCTACGGCGACACGCTGCATGCACTGTCCCTGCCCGCGGCAAATGAGCTGCTGAAATGGATCAGGCATACCTGCCTGGAAAAAGGCGGCAAGCTGGTGATTCCTTCCTTCGCGGTAGGGCGCACGCAGGAGCTGCTGTACCAGCTGAATCGCCTCGACCTGGAAAAGCGTCTGCCGGATCTCCGGTATTACGTGGACTCGCCGCTGTCGATCGACGCGACCGAGATCATAAAGCGCCACCCGGAATGCTTCAACGAGCAGGTGGAACGCACCTTGCGTACGGACGACGACGTGTTCGACTTTAAGGGCCTGCAATACGTCCGCACGCCGGAGGAATCCATCGCGCTTAACGATAATCAGGAGCCCTGCGTGATCATTTCATCCAGCGGCATGGCGGAGGCCGGGCGTGTGAAGCATCATATCGCGCATGCCATCGGCGCGGAGAAAAACACGATCCTGATGGTGGGCTATTGCGAGCCCCGCAGCCTGGGCGGGAAGCTCAAATCCGGAGCCCGCGAAGTCAGCATCTTCGGCAAAGAATTCCAGGTGAAAGCCGAGGTCGGCTCGATCAGCAGCATGAGCGCCCACGGCGATTCCGACGACCTGCTCCGCTGGCTGTCCGCGCAGGACCCGGAGCAGATCTGCAAGCTATTCCTGGTCCACGGCGAATACGAGGTGCAGCAGGTCTTCGCCAAAAAGCTGGAGACCCGCGGCTACAGGAACGTTATCATCCCCGAGCTGCACAGCGAACACGAATTAGATTGAAGATTGAAGATTTTAGATTGGACGGAGCTCCCTTTTTACCAATCTAAAATCTTCAATCCAACTCAGGCCATTACCCGCTTGAGCTTGTAATCGGTCGGCGTACTGACGATAATCGGGTATTTCTCCACCGTCACGTCCGAGGAATCCAGGCCGAAGCCGCGCTCTTCGCTCAGGGAGAAGCGTTTCAGGATAAAATATCCCCGCATCAGCATCCGCTCCCAGAGCGGCAGCTCGTTATCCCGGCTGAGGAATTTTTCCAGTACGATGAAGCGGAAATCGCCCATTACGTTATTGCGGCTCAGCGAGTCGTAGCGGCTGACGATATTCACTTCCTTGTTCTTCACCATTTCCTCCACCACCTTGCGGAACATCATCGGCACACGATGATCCACGCGGAAGCCGAGGCGGAACTCCACGCGTATGATCTCGTTCGGGATGATCGTATCTACGCTGTATTCCATCGTGTACGGATCGTCCAGGACGTCCACGTGCACGAACCAGTAGATATCCGCGCGCTTGGGCTTGCGGTAAAGGATGGAGAAGATCACCTTGTGCTCGATTTCCAGCGGGTTGTTCGCCGAGGTGAGGTACACCAGGTGCGTAGCGTATTTCGGGATCGTTTCGTCGTTGCTAAGCTCCTGGATGATCGGCACATAGTCTTCCAGCCGGACGAACTCCACGTAGCGGTTCTTGATCCGGCGGGCCTTGAACCATATGAACATGACCATGAACAGGCCGGAGCCCATGATGACCGTGACGTAACCGCCGTGGGCGAACTTCACCAGGTTGGCGATCATGAAGCTGATTTCGATGGAGAGGAATACCAGCAGGTATGTAATGATATATCCCCAGGCAACGCGGCGGGTCCGCATATAATAGGCGAACAGCAGCGAGGTCATGATCATGCAGACCGTGATCGCCAGGCCGTAGGCGGCATCCATGTTCGCGGACTTGCGGAAGATCAGGGTAATGCCCACGCAGCCCAGGAACAACATCAGGTTGATGCCGGGAATAAACGTTTGCCCCCGCTCCACGGTCGGGAACACGATCTTCATCTTCGGCCAGAGGTTCAGCTTGATGGCTTCGGAGATCAGCGTGAACGCGCCGGAGATCAGCGCCTGCGACGCGATGATCGCAGCCATGGTAGCGATGAGGATGCCCGGGATGACGAACCAGGACGGCATCAGCGCGTAGAAGGGGTTGAGCTTCTCCGCATCCCACCTTACTCCCCGCTGGGACAGCAGCCAGGCGCCCTGGCCGAGATAGTTTATGATGAGGCAGATCTTTACGAACACCCAGGAGACGCGGATGTTCCCGCGGCCGGCATGCCCCAGGTCCGAGTAAAGCGCCTCCGCCCCGGTGGTGCACAGGAACACGGAGCCCAGCACCCAGAACCCCGAGGTCGGCAGCTTATTGGGGCCGATCAGCGTTCCGCTCGTCAGCAGCTCGAAGGCATGAACCGGGTTGAACGCGCTCAGGATATGCCAGTCGTCGCTTACATGGTAAAAGCCCAGCACGGCCAGCATTACGAACCAGAGCGTCATGATCGGCCCGAAGGCCCGGCCTATGAATGCAGTCCCGAATTGCTGGAAGAAAAACAGGATGCTGATGATGCCGAGGGCGATCCCGACG
>JASLDA010000080.1 GCA_030151745.1 Chitinophagaceae bacterium
CCGGGAATAAACACATCCCGGAAAAAACGTACTTTTATACACTTAAACTTTACCGCTACCGATGAAGCACCTGATCCTTGCCGCTGCCTTGCTCGGCGCTACCGCTACCACGTCTCTGGCGCAAGGTTCCTGGCCTGCGCCGCCGACTGCTACCGAAGTACAAGCTCTCAAGACGGATCTGATCGCCAAAGCCTCCGCCTTCGAGACCAATATCAAGGCCAATAAAAAGGTCAAGGCCGAGGCAATCGCTGTCGACCTGACCAAGCTGATGAAGAAGCATATTGTGGGCACGCGCTATGAGGCCGAGGCCAGCGCGACACAGCGCGGCCAAATCATGCAGCACATGAATGACCTGGAAGGTTATCTGCTGGCATTCATGCGCAAATCGAACGACGTAATGGGCAACGGTTCCGACCTGGTCACCGCCGTAAACGATTTCATCGCGCATTACTGATCGCCTTCGTTCAAGTCTACCGAATTCGAAAGAGGCCCCTGTGGGCCTCTTTTTTTGCCCTATGCGAAGCACGGGGCTTAGTTATGACACGCTTACAGCGCTTCCGCGGGCATTCAATCACTCGCCCCGCAGCCGATCCCAGATCTCGGGGATCCGGCGCACCCAGGCCAGCTCCTTCATCTTTTCCCGGGCTTCGATCACGGGCGAGCCAAAGTAGGTCTTTCCCCCCTCCAGCGAAGCGGGCACGCCGCTCTGCGCCAGAACGACGGCGCCCTTGCCGATCCGCAGGTCCTTGTTGACCCCGACCTGCCCCCAAAGGATCACCTCGTCCTCGATCACCGTTTTGCCGGCAATGCCGACCTGGGCGGCGATCAGGCAGTTCCGGCCGATGATGCTGCCGTGCCCGACGTGGATATGATTGTCCAGCTTGGAGCCCCGGCCGATGATGGTATCGCCGCTCACGCCCTTGTCTATAGTGCAGCAGGCCCCGATCTCGACATCGTCCCCGATGATCACCCGGCCGCAGCTCTCCAGCTTGTCGTACTGCACCTCACGGTCCTTGCGGCGCTTGAAGTAGAACGCATCGGCGCCCAGCACCGTCCCGGCATGGATGATCACGTTATCTCCGATCTCCGTGAAGTCGTAGATGCTCACATTCGAGTGAATAAGGCAGTTGCGGCCGATCTTCACGTGATTTCCGATGAAGCTTCCCGGCTGGATATGCGTCCCTTCGCCGATGTGGGCAGAGGGAGATATGGCCTGCATGGCCGGCTCGAAGGGCCTGAAATGCTTCACCAGGGAAACATAGGCGCTGAAGGGATCTTCGGTGACCAGCAGCGTCTTACCTGCCGGGCACTCCACTTCCTTGTTGATGATGATGACCGTGGCTGCCGAGTTCAGGCATTTCGCGTAGTACTTTTCGAAATCGACAAAGGAAATATCGCCGGGAGTGACCTTGTGGATCTCGTTGATGCCTGTTGCCAGCTGCGCGGCGTCGCCGACGAGCTTGGCACCGGTGAATTCTGCAATCCAACTTACAGGTACAGGAGCGGCAAACTTCATGGAAAAAATTTGCGCGAAATTATAGCCCGGAGCGGGTATAATTGCGCAATCGCAGCGTTAAGGCCGATCAGCGGTATGCAACAGGCTTATATCAATATCAACGGGAAAATTCTGCAGCCGGAAAATGCCGCTGTGCCGGCGGACGACCGCAGCTTTCGCTACGGCTACGGTTTGTTCGAGACGATGCTGGTGCTCGACGGCGGCATCCGCCATGAAGAGCTGCACTGGGAGCGGCTCTCCTCGGGGCTTCGCACGCTCCGGATCCCGGCTCCGCCGCGCTTCCTGGAGACCCTGCAGCTCGAGACAGGGCGTACGATCGCGAAGCTGGGCGCTTCGGGAGCCCTGCGCGTGCGCCTGCAGGTCACCGCAGGCTCCGGAGGCTATTTCGAACCGGGCGATCCGAAGCCCTTCTTCATCATCGAATGCCGGCCGCTGCCGGGGTTCAGCCCGGCGTTGAATGAGAACGGGCTCGTACTGGGCATCGCCGAGGCGCGTAAAGAGCCGGGGCCATACAGCGCCTGCAAGACCAGCAGCGCACTGTGCTATGCAATGGCCGCCCGCGAAGCGGAAGCTTCCGGCTGGGACGATGCCCTGCTCTGCAACTCGGCGGGGAATATCGTGGAGAGCAGCATTTCGAACGTCTTCATGCAATACCGGGGACGGATCCTTACCCCCCCGCTGGCGGACGGCTGCGTAGACGGCGTGATGCGGCGGGTGCTGCTGCAGCGCTTTGCCGGGGCCGGAATTCCTGTAGCCGAAACCTCAGTTTCCACAGAAATGCTACAAGGTGTGGAAGGCCTGTTTCTGACGAATTCGCTGCGCGGCATCCGCTGGGTGAAAGCCGTTGAAGGATTGCGGCTTACCCTCGATTTTGCCCTGAAAGCCTTGCCCCTGCTGGCTTAGCGCCTTCCCCATTTAACAGATCGATAGTCAGCATGTGGCCTAACTTTTTTAAAGGCTAGGCATACTCACCAAATGACTATTCAGATGAAAAAGATGATGATCCTCGCCGCCGGCCTTGCATTTGCAGCTCCGGCCATTGCCCAGGTGACTATTTCCCCGGAAGTAGGTCTCAACCTCGCAAACATTCACCAACGCACATACGGTCAGTCCGGAGGTACCTTCTCTCCCAACAGCACGAACGAAAACGGAGGTCTGAAGCTCGGCGTAAAGGCCGGCGCCAACGTCGATATCTGGGTCTCCGACCGTATCAGCATCCAGCCCGGTCTCTTCTACTCGATCAAAGGGGCCAAGTTCAACGACGAACCTACAGTAAGTAACCAGATGGTGGCCAGCGGTGACAACAATATTACCCTGCACTATGCGGAAATCCCCCTGAACGTAGAGTACTACTTCAACGATCCGGGCGAAGGCCGCTTCTTCGTAGGTCTGGGCGGATATGCCGGTATCGCATTTTCCGGTAAGAACCGCTACAGCGGCTCCTTCCCGACCATCGAAGGCATGCAGCCGGGAATGCCCGAGAACGGTACCAAGAGCTACAAGTTCGGTAACGACGCCCCCTCCAACGACGTCCGCCGCTTCGACTTCGGCGCCGGTGCGAACCTCGGTTACCTGACCCGCATGGGCCTGTTCGCCCGCGCCCAATATCAGCTCGGCCTTTCCAACATGGTGCCGCAAGGCAACCGCCCGGCCCAGTTCCACGACGACAAGGCCACGAACTCCGTGTTCACCATTTCCGTAGGCTATATGATCGGCAATGCGAACCAGCCCCGCGGCAAGAGCGGAGCAGCGATGTAATAACCCGATCTCGGAACAGAACCGCTTCCCTGGAGGCGGTTTTTTCATGTCCCGTACCTTCGCGCCCATGTCAGTACGTGTCCGCTTCGCGCCCTCGCCTACGGGCGGCCTCCATATCGGCGGCGTCCGCACCGTTCTTTATAATTACCTGTTCGCCCGCAAGCACGGCGGCCGGTTCGTCCTTCGCATCGAGGATACGGACCAGAGCCGTTACGTAGCGGGCGCGGAGGAATATATACACCAATGCCTGGCCTGGTGCGGCCTGCAGCCGGACGAGAGCGCGCTGCAGGGCGGCCCTTACGGCCCCTATCGCCAGAGCGAGCGGAAGGCGATCTACCGCCAGTACGCCGATCAGCTGGTTGCCGCCGGACACGCCTATTATGCGTTCGATACTCCCGATGAGCTGGCGGCGATGCGGGAGAGCTTTAAAACGGCCGAGAATCCGACACCGCAATACGGCTGGGGCACCCGGGAACACATGAAAAATTCCCTGAGCCTCGGCGCTGCGGAAACCCAGGCCCTGATCGATGCAGGAACGCCTTACGTGATCCGCATCAGGATGCCCCAGGGCGAGCGCGTCAGCTTCATCGATATGATCCGGGGAGAAGTGAGCTTCGATACCGGACTGGTGGACGACAAGGTCCTGCTCAAGGCAGACGGCATGCCGACCTACCACCTGGCAGTCGTCGTAGACGACTATCTCATGAAAATCACCCACGCATTCCGCGGCGAGGAATGGCTGCCGAGCGCCCCGGTGCACCTCCTGCTCTGGAAATACCTGGGCTGGAGCGACCAGATGCCTCAATGGGCGCATCTCCCGCTGATCCTGGGCCCGGACGGGGCCAAGCTCAGCAAGCGTCACGGCAGCAAATACGGCTTCCCGATTTTCGCGATGAACTGGACCGATCCGCGCAGCGGCGATTTCACCGAGGGCTTTGCGGAGCGCGGCTTCCTACCCCAGGCGATGCTCAACATGCTGGCCATGCTCGGCTGGAACGACGGCACAGGACAGGAGCTGTTCTCCCTGGAAGAGCTCATACAGCGCTTCGACCTGGGCCGCGTAAACCACAGCGGCGCCGTATTCGATTTCGAGAAGGCCAAGTGGTATAATCACCAATACATCCAGCAGATGCCGGCCGCGGAGCTTGCTCCCCTGGTCAGGCCTTATTTCGACGCCGCGAGGTACGTCACCAACGAGGCTGCTCTCATCACGGCGATCGGGCTTGTCAAAGAGCGCTGCCACCTGCTCCCGGATTTCGTGGAGCAAGCGGGCTTCTTCTTCCGGGATCCGGAGACGATCGACACGGCAAGCATTTTACCGAAATGGAAGCCGGAACACGTGGGCTTCTTTACACAGCTTGCGGAAGTGTACGATAATGCTCCCATGGGCTATGCCGAAGGCATTTTCATCAAGCTCGTCGAAGAGAACGGCGTAAAGAAGGGCGAGGTGATGCTTCCGCTCCGGATCATGCTCGTCGGCGGGAAGTTCGGCCCCGGCGTATTCGATATCGTAGAAGCTATAACGGCCCCGCAGGCCGCCATCCGCATCCGTAAAGGCTTGCAGGATCTCATGCAGGCCCAGGGATAAGCCATGGACGCCGCTTCGCGGGAAAGGCAGGATTTCATCCTCTAACCTAATTGCAGGCCCACCTGATCTTGTAGATGCCCGGTTGTCGTAAGACGCCGGGCATCTCTGTCATATGCAGGAAAACCAGCTCGCCTGCTCGCAGCATAGGTCCGTCCGTAACGGCATAGACCGGCTCGCGCCGTTTCGCATACGACCTCAGCGAATCCGCCGGCAGCACACGCATTCCGGCCAGGGCTAGGTATTTAGCCAGCTCCACGTCCTGAACGGCGGCATCGACGACCACCGTGCCGGGGGAGTGCCGGGCCGCGAAGCGGCGCGCATCATTACGGGGGCTGAAATCGACCAGGTAGTACTGATAGTACAGGTCGGCGCAGCGCTCGTTCCGCAGGCGGTCGGCCATAGCCTTTTCCAGGCCCTTGTATCGGCCGCTCAGCAGGGAAAAGGCGCAGGAAAGTATATAGATCCCCATCGCCAATATCCTGCCTCCTCTGCCGAAGCCTTCGATCGCACGGCCCGACAGTATTCCCCAGCTCAGGCAGACCGGCGACAGCAGTGTGAGAAAAACGCGGTCTGGCGCCCCGCTGCCATGCACTGCCGCAATCAGGAAGGTTCCTGCGGTGAGAATCGTCGTGAAGACCAGCAGCCGCTCTGGGAACGCGAACTGCCGGCGATAAAGCCGCAGGCCGAGATACATGAGCGGCAGGACCAACAGCAGCCAGCGGCCGGATAAAAAATGCCAGAGCACGACGGGCATGGTCTGCAGAAGCGGCTTCATCGAAATGCCGTAGTCCCTGGTTGAGCTAAAACTGTGGAGCTGCCCCATGACCGGCATATAAAGAATCGCGGCCGCAGCGCCACCCGCCAGGAGCGCAAGCAGCGGCCGGAAATTCCGGCGCCCGCCTGCCCCGGGAAAGCGGAGCGGGGCCAGCAGGACCAGCCCGGTCCCCAGCATCATCAGGGGATAAATATTCGACGGCAGCACCCAGAGCAAAGCGGCCGCAGCTGTTGCAATGCCCGGGAAACGGGGGCGCTTCGAAACAAGCTGTGCCGTAAGCAAGGCCATCAGCAGCATGCTCAGTCCATAGCCCCGCAGCTGGCAGGCATAGTTGAAGAACGGCACGGAGCCCATCAGCAGGATCGCGGCGGTGGCGGCGGCGATCCTGCCGCCCCGGCGTAGGGCGCAGTAGTAGATACTGGCGATCGTTCCCAGGCTGCAGGCCAGCGGCAGCAGGCGAA
>JASLDA010000098.1 GCA_030151745.1 Chitinophagaceae bacterium
TCCCGGACTATCTCGTCGCCGCGTATGCCAACTGGGAAGTGGATATCTGGAAAAAGCTGCGGAATGCTAAGAAAGCCGCCGTAGCCCATTACCTGGGCTCCATCGAAGGCCGGAACTTCATGGTGACGCACCTGGTCTCCGAGATCGCAAACTCGTACTACGAGCTGCTCGCGCTGGATAACCAGCTGGACATCGTAAGGAAGAACCTGGATATCCAGAACAGCGCGCTGCGCATCGTGCGGCTGCAGAAGGAATCCGCGCAGGTGACCGAGCTGGCCGTGCGCCGCTTCGAAGCGCAGGTCCTGAAGACGCAGAGCATGCAGTACAGCATCCGGCAGCAGATCACCGAAACGGAGAACCGGATCAATTTCCTGCTCGGGCGCTACCCGCAGCCGATCGCGAGGAACGACGCCGGCTTCGAAAACGCCGTGCCGCAGCATGTACAGGCCGGCTTCCCCGCGCAGCTGCTCGCCAACCGCCCGGATATCCGCCAGGCGGAGCAGGAGCTCGAAGCGGCGAAGCTGGATGTGAAGGTGGCGCGCGCAAGGTTCTATCCCTCGCTGGGCATCTCCGCTTCCGTGGGCTATAACGCCTTCAATCCTTCGTATTTCCTGAAGACGCCGGAGTCGCTGCTGTATTCGCTTGCAGGCGACCTGATCGCGCCCCTGGTAAACCGGAACGCCATCAAGGCGGCCTACGCCAGCGCGAACGCGAAGCAGATCCAGACCGTGTTCGACTACGAGCGCAAGGTGCTGAACGCGTACCTGGAAGTGCTGAACCAGCTGGCGAAGATCGACAACCTGCAAAACAGCTATACGCTGCAATCGCAGCAGGTGGACAAGCTTTCCCAATCGATCAATATCTCGAACGACCTCTTCAAGTCGGCCCGCGCCGACTACATGGAGGTGCTGCTGACGCAGCGCGAAGGCCTGGAGGCCCGCTTCGAGCTGATCGAGACCAAGAAGCAGCAGATGAATGCAATGGTCAATATTTACCAGGCGCTGGGGGGCGGCTGGGAATAAGACAGCAGCAGCATTCTGCATGCCGGCGGCCGTCTCCGAAGCGAGGCGGCCGCTTTGTTTATATCGGCTCGTCCTGAGCCTCCGGCAGCATACGGCCGGCCGAAACTCTCAGCGATCCAGCACCTGCCGGCTCGTGGAAATTCGGTAGGATTCGACTTCGAAGTAGTTGCAGTTGTAGTTCTTATGGGTGCCGTCCTCGAGCCAGTACAAGGGAAGGAAATAGGGGATATCTGCGTAGACGTATTTCTCGGCAACCCGGGCAAGCCAGCGCGGCGCATATCGCTTTGCGGGGGGGATCAGCCAGGAGTTGAAGATCTGGCATTCCTCGTACTGGTAGTTGTGAACGAGCTCATGGGCTATGATCTCGTTCTTGTCATACAGCGGATTGTCCAGGTAGGCGAATGCATTTCCCTGGCTCAGCCCGTTAAACCGCTGGTCGTTCCTCAGGATCGCATCCCCCGTCGCCCGGAAGGCGAACGTCCCGGTGAGCAGGGTGGTCTTCAGATCAAAGGTGCCGTCCCCGCTCGCCTCGTAGATCGAGTAGAAAGTATAAGGCAGTACCCGGGCCCTGAATGTCCGTGACTTTATGGAATAGTCGAATCTTGCAGGGCCGTAGTTGATATGCCATTGGTCCAGGAAAGGACGATTCTGCGCCGCGTTCTCGATCATGGAAAGGCCCGCATAGTGCAGTATGCGCGACGGCAGCGCGAAGCTCGGCTCGTTGTACTTGTTTATGAGATAGAGGGAGCGCTTCCCCGAATAGGCGACGATGCCGCCGACCCCGCCTTGCCACAGCCCTTTCACGAAATACTTTTTCCAGTCGGCGCCCCTGGGCTTGTTGATCACCGATCCTATGGCGGCGCTGATGCCGGAGAAGCCCGCATTCATGGCGAAGACTTCTGCTTCCTGGGCCTGCGCCCGGGCAGGTTCCGGGACGGCGAAAGCGGTACCCAGGCAGAGACACAGCAGCCTCACGGCCAGGAGCGGGACTTTGGGGAGGGAAGGGGAGCGGCCCGGGGAAATAAGCATGATGGATAACGGTCGGACCTGTAAATTATTGAAGCCGCCTCTTAGCTTCGTGCGTCAAAGCCGGGCTTCCGCATCCCCCGAACTGAAAACCGCAGCCTTGTTGTATTTATTCCGGTATTCCAGCGGCAGCAATCCTGCGATCCTGCGGAATACCTCCCTGAAGGCTTTGGCATCGGAATAGCCGACTTCGTACATCACCTCGTTCACATTCTTGCGGGTCGATTCAAGCGCTTTCTTGGCCGCCTCTACTTTAACGCGTTGCGTATATTCCAGCGGCGTATTGCCTGTAGCCTTTACAAAACGCCTGTCGAAATGCCGGCGGCCAACGGCGTATCTGGCAGCGAGCGTTTCCGTGGAGATCCGATCCTGCAGATGACTCTCGATATAACTTTGAGCTTGTTTGACGATCTCATCGTCATGGTTCTTCTGCGTCGAGAAAATGGCAAAGGCCGATTGGCTATGCCGGTCGATATCGATCTGGAATACCTTCGCGCAGTAGATAGCCGTATCGCGGTTGTAGTATTTCTCCACCAGGTAGATCATCAGGTGCAGGAACGAATACGCGCCGCCGTTCGTGCAGATGCCCTGCTCATCGGTGATCAGCTTCTCTTCTTTCAGGTCGATGCCCGGGAAGAGCCGCCGGAATGCATCCGCATGCGCCCAATGAGTGGAGCAGGCCTTTCCTTCCAGCACGCCGGAAGCGGCCAGCATGAATGCGCCGGAGCAGATGCTGGCCACTTCGGCCCCGAGCTCGTATTGATGCGCGATCCATTTCATCAGCCGCTGGTTCCCGGCGGTGGCCTTCCCGAAGGTGCGTATCGCGGAAGAGGGGATAATGACAAGGTCCGTGGCCTTCACCGCGGCGATGTCGGTATGCGGAGTCACGGCGATCAGACCCTTGTTGCAGCTGACGGAATCCGCAGCCCCCGCGACCCGGATCCGGAAAAGCGGCCGGCCGGAGATCCGCTTCCAGTAAGCGTTTGCCTCCGTAAGAATCTCAAATGCGCCGATGACGCTGGCCACGGTGCTGGAGCTGGTCTGCCCGTCCGGAACGAGGATCGTGATGTTCTTCATGGTGCTTGCGACACGCTAAAGTTAGCCGATTGACAAAGTCCGGAATGCCCCGCAAAGAGGTCTGTTTTGCACACCTCCGGCTTTCCGGTCCGGCGATACTTTTGATGCTCAACCAATATCGACTATGAATACCACTGACATCCCCCAGCCGGACTTTACGACTGCAATCCTCGTCAACCAATCGCCGCAGGAAGTTTACGACGCGATCCTGAATGTCCGCGGCTGGTGGTCGGAAAATATCGAAGGCGATACCGACCGGGCCGGCGCCGTGTTCCTGTATCATTACAAGGATGTACATACCTGCAGGATCAGCGTGACGGAGACGATCCCCGGCAAAAGCGTCCGCTGGCGGGTGCTCGAGAACAACTTCAGCTTCATCAAGGAACAGGATGAATGGAAAGACGATGAAATGCGCTTCGACATCAGCGCCGAAGGATCGCGGACGCGTATGATCTTCACGCAAGTTGGGCTCAGTATTGCCGATGCATGCTTCGATGTATGCAATGAGGCATGGACCGGCTTTATCGGGAACAGCCTGCGCAAGCTGATCACGAGCGGGAAGGGAGAACCGACGCCTAAGGATCAGGACGGTGTCTTCAATGAAGAGCTGATCCGGAAGTGGGGGATCGGCAAGCAGCGGAACCCGGACGACTTCTCGTTCAGCTTCAGCACGCCTCATGCACGGGCGGATGTGTTTGCGCTGCTGCAGGATATCCGGTCATGGTGGGTCGGATTGTTCGACGAGCAGATCGAGGGATCGGCGAACGCCGTCGGCGACGAGTTCTCGTTTCGTGCAGGCGAGGGGGCGCATTATTCCAGGCAGCGGCTTATAGAGCTCGAGCCCGGAAGGACCCTTACCTGGTTGGTGACGGACAGCATGCTGGCATCGCTGCAGCATGCCGGGGAATGGACCGGAACCAGGTTCGGGTTCGAGCTCGCGACGCAGGACGGAATGACGGTGGTCACATTCACTCATACCGGATTGGCCCCTGCGATTGAATGTTATGATCGTTGCGCCGGCGCATGGACCCGGTACCTGGAGCAGCTGAAGAATCGTCTGAAGGCCGAAGCCCGGGCTACACCCCGGTAAGCCGCTAAGACGGCCATATCCGACATCATCCAACACCATCCAACAACGTCTGCATCGTACAGGATTCGACAAAGCGTTGCGCAGCCTCCAAAAGAAAAACCGTCTTGCCAATCCGTCGATTAACGAAGCAGTCTGTCACTAGCAGCTCTTATGCTCCGTGCTACAATCATCAAGGAAGCGATAACAGGAACTTGCGCCGCCTGGTTCATGTCACCCTGAGCCTGTCGAAGGGCGGCATGAACCAAGTGGCGCTCCAGGGGCTTTTCCTGTCGTGGTTCGACTCCGGTTCGCCCGAACCCGAACCCGAACCTCCGCTCACCATGACATGAAAAGAGAACAATGCCGAGTCCCGACTATACAAGCCAAGGCTCCCGATTCACTGCAAACTGCAAACTTGTATAAGCTAAAGGCTAACTATGCTAAGGCTCCCGATCCACTGCAAAC
>JASLDA010000102.1 GCA_030151745.1 Chitinophagaceae bacterium
CTGCAGCAGCACGACGCCGGAGGCCCAGATAATACCCACCACCGCCGCGTTGATGCCCTCTAGGGCCCGGTAGATGATGACATGGGAGCGGAGGTTGTGATAGACCGGGAACAGGAAGAACAGCAGCAACGTAGATGGCAGAAATACTGCGATGGTCGCGATAAAGCAGCCTGCCAGCTGCCAGCCCGGGCCGTAGGCGCCTAGCGCCAGCCCGCCGGTATAGGAGCATACCGAGAATACCGGTCCCGGCATTGCCTGCACCAGCCCGAAGCCCGTCAGCAGCTGCCCCGGGGACATCCAGGGGGGCTGGCCGAGCTTCATCGGCCGCTCCACGAACTGGTACAGCATCATGGGCAGCAGGGCCTGGCCGCCGCCGAAGACGATTGCCCCGAAGCGGTAGAAGTTCTCGAACAGGTTATAGGCCCGGCGGTACTCCCAGCGCTCCGTCCGTGCCAGCTCCGAGACGATACCGGCCAGGATGAAAAGCGCCGCGAAAAGCCAGAGGCTGGCCCAGCGTATGGGCTTGGGCTTCGCATGCCGCTCCGGGATGCGCTTATTCGAGAAATTGGAAATCGTCCCGGCCACGATCAGCACCAGGGGAAAGATCCAGGGGCTGCGGATCAGCACGGTCGCCGCCATGGCTCCCAGCATCATCAGCCAGGTGGCCATATGCCGCACGCTGTTCCGCATCATCCGCACGGCGGCATAGCATACGAAGCCGACGGACATCGGGCGGATGTACACGAAGATGCGCTCCGCCATATCCTTCGCATCGAAATAGCGGATCAGGAAAGAGAACCCGGACATGAGCAGGAAGGCCGGCAGTATCCATAGGCCCAGCGTGACCAGGGCCAGGGGAATGCCGCCCCGCTTCAGCGCGATCAGCATCACCGTCTGGGTGCTGCTCGGCCCCGGGAGCATCTGGGCGAAGGCATTGAAGTCGATCAGCTCTTCCTCGGTGATATCGTGCCGCTTCTGCACGAAGCTGCGCATCATCATGCCGATATGCCCCTGCGGCCCGCCGAAAGCCGTGAAGCTGTACAGCGCCACTGCTTTAAGGAAGGGAATATGCCGCAGAAACATGAGGCAAGGTAAGAGGCAATTGGTCAATTTGTCAATTCGCCGATGGGCCAATTGGCCCGGATGCCGCCCACTAGTGCTATCTAGGCGGCCGGTTCAGGATGCTATGTTTAGGTGTGTAATGTTTAATGGAGCTTCCTTCCCTTACAAGAGCTGGCTATGCAACCGGCCCAACGATGCGCTTTAGGCTACCTACACCACCAACTTTCCAACTATCCAACTTACCTTAGCGCCTCAAAATTCGTTCAATGGCTGCTCCGCAACTCCTGAATGCTTATCAGACCGGTGATTCTATCGGCCCGGTTCTGGCATATACCTTTATTCTCCTGATGACGATCGAGCTGATCTACGTATTCGTGAAGTACGTGATCACGTCCAACCGTTAATGGATACTATGGATACGCATCTCGCCGATATCCGTAAAGACTACCGCAGGGCGGCCCTGGATGAGCAGACCGCAGGCGAGGAGCCCCTGGCGCTTTTCGGGCGCTGGTTTGCCGATGCCGAGCGCGCTGGTATTGACGAGGTCAACGCAATGACCCTGGCCACCGCGGACGCGGAAGGCAAGCCGCATGCGCGCATCGTCCTGCTGAAGGGCCTCGAAAGGGGAGCGTTCCATTTTTACACGAACTACGAAAGCGCCAAAGGCCGGCAGATCAGCAGCAAGCCTTACGGTGCGCTGGTATTTTTCTGGAAGGAGCTGGAACGCCAGGTCCGCATCGAAGGGCATATCGAAGAGCTGACCCCGGAAGAAAGCGACGCGTACTTCAACTCCCGTCCCGAAGGCAGCCGTATCGGCGCCTGGGCCTCGCCTCAGAGCACGGTCATCGCAGACCGCCGCATCCTGGACGAGCGGGTCGGGCATTTTGAAGGACAGTACGCCGGTAAGGACATTCCCCGGCCTTCGTACTGGGGCGGGTACCGCCTGGTGCCGTCCTGCATCGAATTCTGGCAGGGGCGGAGCAACCGTCTCCACGACCGTATCCTGTTCACACGCGAAAGCCTGCAGCATTTCTGGGAACGCAGCCGCCTGGCCCCCTGATCTCATGAAGCGCATCCTGTTTCTCCTTTTACTGCTATCGCCTGTTTTCGCGGCTCAGGCCCAGATGCCTTTTACGGACTACCGCAAGGCCGGGGCCGGGGTGCCGGCCTTCGTATTGAACAGGCCTGCGGGCGGCACCGTCACGAATAAGGTATTGAGGCCCGGAAAGCCCTTCATGTTCCTGATTTTTTCGCCCCAGTGCGAGCATTGCGCCCTGGCGCTGGACAGCCTGCGCCGGGTTCCGGAGTTCCGCCCCGAAACGGATCTGGTGCTGGTCGTCGAAGCCCGCAATAAGCCGTATCTGGCGGATTTCATGACGAAGCACGGCTTCGATACCGTAGCCGAGTTCCGGCACATCGGTTTCGACAGCGGGCGGCTCATCTCGCAGATTTACAACTTCGGCATGCTGCCCCAGTTCAGCATTTATAACGCGCGGCATAAATTCGTCCGCTCATTCAGCGGCATTTTCCCGCTTGATTCGCTCAAGCCTTATCTGCGCTGATCTAACTCCCGATCTATCCGCAATGATTCTGACCGACGCACGCATCCTCGAGGAAATGGAAAAAGGCACGATACGCATCAGCCCTTTCGATAGCGCCTGCCTCGGCTCCAATTCGTACGATGTGCATCTGGGCGGCACGCTGGCTACATACAGAGAGCATATTCTCGACGCCCGCAAGCATAACGAGATCGAGTATTTCGAAATCCCCGAGGAAGGCTTCGTGCTGTATCCGCATATCTTCTACCTCGGCGTCACGCTGGAATACACGGAGACGCATGCGCATGTCCCCTTCCTGGAGGGGAAGTCGTCCACCGGCCGGCTGGGGATCGATATCCACGCCACCGCGGGGAAAGGAGATGTCGGTTTCTGCGGAAACTGGACCCTGGAGATATCCGTCAAGCAGCCGGTGAAGGTGTACAGGGGCATGCCGGTCGGCCAGCTGATCTACTTCCCCGTCGAAGGGGAAATCCTGGTGCCCTACAACCGGAAGGGAAACGCCAAATACAATGCGCAGCCGGATAAGCCGGTTGAGAGCATGATGTGGAAGAATAAATTCTAGGATTGGCCGGTAAGGCTGAATCAGCCGCTGTTTGAAAGACTTTGGGGTACTCCGTCGGCTTAAAGCTATGTCACGGCTTCAGCCTTCTCTTATAGGAGCTGAAGGCTATAAGCGTCCAGTCAGCTAGTCAGCGATTCAGCGAACCAGCTAGAAACTCACCCGCTGCGTCCCCTCATAGCGCACTTTCACGGGCACGAAAACGCCGCCTTTGCCGGCTCGGATAATGCCTTCCAGCCGGACCGGGATCAGCTGCTCTTGTTTGGTCATCAGGCCGACCGCGTTCGTGAGCAGGCTGCCCATGTTCGCGGTTATCGTGACGGGCATGAGAAATGTGTCCCGGGCGGGCACGACCACGCTTTCATCCAGGGTGGCCTTGCCTGCAAACCGGCCGTTCAGGTATGCGTCCACATCGCCGTTCTTCAGCTGCAGCCCGTAATGGTTCGGATTGAAGAACTGCAGGTCCAGGACGATCGTAGCCTGCTGCAGCGAGGCGTCGCGCAGGCGCACGCCTTTCAGATCGCGATATTCCAGAGCCCGGGGCTTGGAACAGGCCTGCAGCAGCAATATGGAGATGGCGATAAGGCTGAGAAGGCCGGCGGATCGTTTCATAAGCAGACTGCGAATATCCCGCCAATCTTCGATCCGCAATCTTAAATCTGC